>PXAI01000344.1 GCA_003567135.1 Balneolia bacterium
GCCTGACGCGCCGAAAGCCCGTGCGCGCGCCGCATCCCGAAATCAATCAGCGTTCTTTCGCCCGCCTGATCGCGAATGCGCGATGCCTTGGTGGCAACCAGCGTCTCAAAATTCAGCACGTTCAGCAAAACCGTTTCAATCAGTTGACACTGCACCAGCGGCCCCTCCACGCGCATCACCGGCTCCCGGGCAAAAATCAAGCTGCCCTCCGGCGCCGCATCAATCGAAACACGCAGCTTCAGGTTTTGCAGATAGTCCAGAAAATCACCCGGAAAATGCTGATCAGCAAGAAACCGGATTGCATCTTCAGAAAAAGAAAAATCTTCGAGCACGCCGGCAAGCGTTTCAGATCCGCAAAAAACCGCATATCCGCCCTCAAAAGGCTGCCGCCTAAAGAAATAATCAAACACAGCCGGCTCCTCCGCCTTCCCCGAATCGAAATAACCCCTCGCCATCGTCAGCTCATAAAAATCAGTATAGAGTCCCGAGAGGCCGTTGGGAAGCATAAGAGGGCTATTTTGTGGTTTCTGACCGGATCGTTCCAAAATACGAGGGTTAATCAAAGGTTGAAGATTCAATTCGGGTTGAAGGCTGAACGTTTTAAGTACTAATTTCGAGAAAATTCTGGTCGATTGAAAAGAACAGCCGGTTTATAACCCGCTATTTCCGATAATCCCGAGAAGATAGTAAACTCGAAGCCAAACGGTATCGAAAAGGCCGGTTTCAACCGGCTACTGGAGGGATGGTTCGTTGGTTCTGAAGACGGCTGGGTTAAAACCTACCGTTATCGATACGCCCGAGGCAATGGTTCTAACCGGCTACTCACACCCAGCTACATCCATGAAATCAAAAGAACAACCGGGTTGTAACCCGTTGTTTTCGAAAATCTCAACTCAATGTAGAACTCGAACCCAATCGATATCGAAAAGGCCGGTTTCAACCGGCCAATCAAGAGATGGTTCGTTGGTTCTGATGACAACTCGGTTGCAACCCACTGACCCCGATAACCCCAATTCGATAGTAAATTCAGCATTCAACATTTCCCGCGGAATGTGCTATTTTCTGTCATCGCACATACCGAAAACTAATTTTGGCAACCAATCGTTTAACCGCATCAGTACCTGTAATTTCAGTCCGGTTTAATATGAAACCTGCAATCCGATTTATATCTGTTTTTATATTGATTTTCGCGCTCACTAAACCGGCGGCGATTGCGCAGGAAACGGATGACAATGAAAAGCTGATCTCGAATCTGGTTGTTGAGCAGCTGAGGCATAGCGAGCTGATTTCGAACATAGACGAACGGTTCCGGCTGAGGTCCACATTGCCGCCTTCGCGTGAGTTTATGGTCTATGACTATCTCTCGTCACAAAACCTGCCGGTGATTATGAACGGGAATGATGATCCGCTGCACGTGCTTCGGCTTACGGTCGAATCATCCAATAAACTGACGCAGGAGCGAAGAGGTGATCCGGCGCTCAGGCTGCTTGAAGGCGAAATTCAGCTGCTATTTCTGAATCCGGATTCTCAGGTTCTTGAGGGCGAAACGCTGCGATTTTCCTATCAGGATGAGGTAGATGCCCGCTACGCTGAATCACTCGAATCGAACTGGCCGGCATCCCGCTTTGCAGAAAAAGACGTCAGGGAAGAGCGGAATCTCTGGCGCACGATCGGCGAACCGGCGATCATCGTGGCCGCGACCGGAATCTCCGTTTTTCTACTCTATAACGTCAGAAGCAACTGATGAAGGACTTCCTGAAACTCAACCCCGGGATGATCTTCATTCCGGTTCTCTTACTGATCGCGGTCAGCTGCGCCACGCCAACTTCCCCGACCGGAGGCCCGCCCGATACTACGCCGCCCTCCATCATTGACACCTATCCCGAAAACCGGACCGTGAATTTTGATGGCGATGAAATCCGGTTCTGGTTTGATCAGCATGTAAACCGGGAATCCTTTCAGAATGCGTTCAGGATTGATCCCGAGCTTGATCTGCTTTACGATGTCCGCTGGAGTTCACGCTCGGTGCGCGTCCGGTTTGATGATCCGCTTCCCGAAAACACCACCATCATTTTTACCATCGGAACCGATTTTTCTGATCTCAACCGAAACCGGATTCCATCCCCCTATGTGCTGGCCATCTCGACCGGTGACCGCATCGACGAAGGCGAAATCAAGGGCAGGGTGATGGATGCCAATACCGGTAAAGGCAAGGACGGCGCCAAGGTGTTTTTGTTCCGTGAACCGGCCGATATTGAGTCAGCCGCGGACTACGTGGGCGAGGCGGATACGAGCGGCACGGTTCGTTTTCAGTATCTGCGGGAAGGGGAATATCGCGCGTTTTATGTAAACGATCGAAACCGAAATAAACGGTGGGATCGTCCCGGAGAAACGGCAAGGCCTTTTTATGTGCAAACCATTCAGGTAGATGAGGATGAGGGGGCTCAGCTCGGAACAATCTATGTATCCGAACGTGATACAACTAAGCCGTCCCTGCAGGCTGTGGGGATGCTCTCAAGCCAGCGGATGCGCCTCCGGTTCGGTCGCGAAATCTTTTTTGATGATGATGCAGCATTCGAAGTACGGGATTCGCTCGGCAATGTCTACACGACGGGCTATCCGCTGTTTAAAGATCCCGAACAGAGTAATATTATCTTTTCGCAAAGTGAAAGGGCGATTCCAGACGGGCAAAATTTCAAGCTCAGATTCAGTGGATTGAAAGACCGCCACGGAAATGCTCCTGATCCTGAAACGCCCGCATTTCAGGGTTCTGAAGCGTCGGATACCACGCGCGTTCGTATGATCACCAACGTCACAAAAGACGGTCTTTACGCAGATGAGCCGGCCATTTTCAGGTTTACGGCACCGCTGCAGGGCACCATGGTTATAGATTCGCTTCAGGTCATACAGGATGAAATGATATTCGATGAGTGGCCGGGAATCGAATATGAGCGGAATTTGCTTTACGTATATCCGGCTGAAGAAAAGTGGGATGAGGCAAGCACCTACACCGTACGCATTTACGATGCCGCTCTGGGATCGTACGAAAACGTGGAATTGAAAATCTGGCGTGAATCAAGGCTGGGCGAACTGGTAATAACTATTGATGAAGATTACCGTAAGGAGGGAATCCTCCATCATGCTGAAATTGAAAATGCCCGCAGCGGTACTCTTTTTGGCAATGATTCGGACGGGGAAGAAATCCGCTTTTCGCGATTGCCGGAAGGCAAATATAATGTACGTATTTTCAGGGATGATGATGGTAACGGCGATTGGTTTCAGGGTACAGTAGATCCGTTTCAAAAGCCTGAGCCGTATCGTGTTATAAGAAACATCGAAGTAGCTTCACGCATGATCGCCGAACTTGAAATTTCGTATGAAAACGATCCCGGTGCGATGCGTCTGGCCGGTGAAGACGAAGAAGCTGAGCCGGTGGATTTTGAGGAAATCGACCAAGCCGACGACGCTGAAGAGTCTGAAGAGCCTGACGACAGCGAGGAAAATGACAATTAAATTACGCTTAACCCAATCAATGAATTCGACAAATCATGAAAAAAATTACAATCATACCATTCGCCGTGATGTTTTTACTGTCGGGATTTTCTCCGCTTTCCGCGCAGCAGTCCCGCACGGCATCATTACAAACATCTGACATGAGCAGGACATCCGTGGAATATCCTGAAACGAAAAAATCAGACGTAGTCGACGAATATTTCGGCACAAAAGTGCCCGATCCGTACCGCTGGCTGGAAGATGATCTCTCCGAAGAAACCAAAGCGTGGGTAGCCGCCCAAAACGAAGTAACCTTTGGCTATCTCGATAAAATCCCTTTCCGCGACCAGGTGCGCGACCGCATTCGCGAGCACTGGGACTACGAACGCGTAACCGCGCCGACCAGACACGGCGATTTCTATTATTATTCGCGCAACGACGGCCTTCAGAACCATTCGGTAATCTATCGAAAAAAATCAGATGACGGCGATTCTGAGGTTTTCCTCGATCCGAATACATTTTCGGAGGATGGCACCACATCGCTGGCCGGACTCAGTTTTTCGAAGGATGGATCGCTGGCAGCTTATGCCATTTCAGAAGGCGGATCAGACTGGCGTCGTGTAATTGTACTGAACACAAGGTCGATGGAAGCGGTGGGCGATACGTTGGAGAACATCAAATTTTCGGGGCTCTCCTGGGCCAATAACGACGGCTTTTTCTACAGCAGCTACGAGCAGCCTGATGGCAGCCAGCTTTCGGCCATGACCGATCAGCATAAGCTGTATTTTCACCAAGTAAATACGCCGCAGTCAGAAGACAGGCTGGTTTTTGGCGGATCAGAAACGCCACGCCGCTATATTTTCGGAAGCGTTACCGAAGATCAGAAGTATCTCGTTATCAGCGCGGCGGTGAGCACTACCGGAAATGAGCTGTATATTCAGAGCCTCGAGGGCGAGTTTCGCGGCACTAAAACTATCGTGGGTGATTTCGAAAATACCCACAGCGTGATCGACGTGCGCGATGGATACGTTTACATTTATACCAATCTGGACGCACAGAACTATCGTCTGGTAAAGGCGCCGGTATCCGATCCTGATCCTTCAAACTGGGAGGATGTGATTCCGGAAACCGATCACGTGCTCAGCGTATCGAAAGGTGGCGGACACTTTTTTGCCAGCTATCTGGTGGATGTGCAGACCGAGGTGCATCAGTATGATTACGAAGGCAAACATGTGCGTCAGATTGAGCTGCCCGCCATCGGAACCGCGGTTGGTTTTTCCGCACGCGCCGATGAAAATATCCTGCACTACACGTTTACGTCGTTTACCTATCCGGCAACCGTTTACGAATACAACATCGAAACCGGCGAATCATCCCTGTACTGGACACCCGGTCTCGATTTCAATCCTCAAGATTACGTAACCGAGCAGGTGTTTTACGAAAGCAAGGATGGCACCAAAGTGCCGATGTTCATCACCTATAAAAAAGGCCTGGAGATGGACGGCACCAATCCAACCTACCTTTATGCGTATGGCGGATTTAACGTTAGCCTGCGTCCTTCGTTCAGCGTGGCGCGCCTGATCTGGCTGGAAAACGGCGGCATCTACGCGCAGCCGAACATCCGCGGCGGCGGTGAATACGGCCGTGAATGGCATCTTGCCGGAACCCGGAAAAACAAGCAGAATGTGTTTGATGATTTCATCGCCTCAGCCGAATTCCTGATCGACAACGGATATACCTCAAGCGATAAACTCGCCATTTCCGGCGGATCAAACGGCGGACTGCTCGTTGGCGCGGTCATGAACCAGCGTCCTGAACTTTCCGCAGTGGCGTTTCCCGCTGTCGGCGTACTGGATATGCTGCGATACCACACCTTCACCGCCGGCGCAGGCTGGGCGTTCGATTACGGTACGGCAGAGGAGAGCGAGGAAATGTTCAAATACCTGCTCGGCTACTCGCCCTTACATAACGTAACAGAAGGAACCGTCTATCCGTCCACCATGATCACAACCGCTGATCACGACGACCGCGTAGTACCGGCGCACTCCTTCAAGTTCGCCGCCGAGCTCCAGGACAAACACGCCGGCGAAAACCCCGTGTTCATCCGCGTGGAAACCCGTGCCGGCCACGGAGCAGGCCGCTCCACCGAATCCATCATCAACGAACTCGCTGACAAATACTCCTTTGCCTGGTTCGAGATGAATGTGAACCCGTTCAGGGAATAAAAGGAATTTGGAGGATTTTTTGACCCCGGAGGTTTTTGTGATCTTCGGGGTCTTTTTTTAGGTATTTGCCCGTTTACTAAGCCTAAGTCTCAGAGATTAATGTAATTTTTGTTATATTGTAATACA
>PXAI01000347.1 GCA_003567135.1 Balneolia bacterium
AAGGAATCAGAAAATCTTACTCCGGATATGGTAGCCGGCCACAGCCTTGGCGAGTTTTCAGCACTGGTTGCCTGCGGCGCCGTTGAGTTTAAGGATGCAATCCGCATTGTAAGAAAGCGCGGACAGCTGATGCAGCACGCCGGAACCGAAAATCCCGGAACAATGGCGGCCATCATCGGCGCTGACGACACTCTTGTTGAAGAAGCGTGCAAAGCTGTTTCCAAAGGAGATTCTGATCTGGTTGTTGCCGCAAATTATAACTGTCCCGGACAGCTCGTAATTTCAGGACACGAACCGGCCATCGACCGCGCTATTGAGTGGCTCAAAGAGAACGGAGCCAAAATCGCGAAAAAACTTCCCGTAAGCGGCGCTTTCCACTCTCCCCTGATGCAACCCGCCCTCGACGGCCTGCGTCAGGAGCTTGAATCGCTGAACATTTCGGCACCCGACTGCCCGATCTATTCCAACTATACGGCCAAAGCCACGTCTGATCCTGAAATGATCAGAGAAAATCTGCTAAAGCAGCTTTTGAATCCCGTAAAATGGACGCAAACCCTGAATCAGATGATTGAAGACGGCGCAGAGCAGTTTATTGAAGTTGGCCCGGGCAAAGTACTTCAGGGGCTTGTGAAACGAACAAACAGAGAAGCAGAAACCAAAGGGTATCAATAATGAGTAACGCATTTTCACTTGACGGAAAAGTTTGTCTTGTAACCGGCGGAACACGCGGAATTGGCCGCTCCATCGCGCTGGCTCTGGCAAAAAACGGCGCTGACGTAGCCATTACATTCGCCAGCTCCGTTGAAGCGGCAGCCGAAGTAAAGGCTGAAATTGAAGCACTGGGCAGAAAAGCGCTCACCTTCCAGGCCGATGCCGTAGACTTTGAGCAGGCTGAAAACGTAATCAAGTCCATCACTGAAGAACTCGGCAAACTGGATGTTCTGGTAAACAATGCCGGAATCACCCGTGATAATCTCATCATGCGGATGAGCCAGGAACAGTGGGATGAAGTGATCAACACAAACCTGAAATCTGTTTTTAACTACAGCAAAGCCGCCATCCGCCCTCTCATGAGACAGCGAAACGGCGTGATTATCAATATCAGCTCTGTTGTGGGACTTTCAGGAAATGCGGGACAGACCAACTACTCTGCTTCCAAAGCAGGACTTATAGGATTTACCAAGTCTCTGGCGAAAGAGCTCTCATCCAGAAACATCCGCGTAAACGCGATTGCTCCGGGGTACATCAAAACAGAGATGACCGGAAAGCTGCCTGAGGATGTTCTGAAAAAAATTGAGGCAGAAATTCCGCTCGGCCATGCCGGAGAAACAGATGATATTTCCAACGGAGTTGTATTTCTTTCGAGTGATGCAGCCCGTTACATAACCGGCGAAACGATACGCATAGACGGCGGTATGGCCATGTGATTCGTTGCGCCTCAAAGGCTAAGAACTGATCACAAAGAATTACGTTCAGTTTTTCGTAACACTAAATTTGTTTTATATTTATCCGAGAAATCGGTTCAATTAATTTTTACCTAACCTAAAACCACAATTAACGATTATGGCACAAGATATAGCTGCTAAAGTAAAATCAATTATCGTAGAAAAACTTAATGTTGATGAGGCTGATGTCTCTGAAGGCGCAAATTTTACTAACGATTTGGGTGCAGATTCACTGGATACCGTTGAGCTGATTATGGAATTCGAAAAAGAATTTGATCTCAGCATTCCTGACGAAGATGCAGAAAACATTGCCACTGTTGGCGATGCTATCAAGTATCTGACAGAAAAGTCTGCCTGATTTAATATTTCAATCGCCGGCTGGCCTGAAATCAGCCGGTGATTTTCTTACGTTTATCTTTCTTAACACCGCATATTTATTGCGGTTTGCTGATTCTATATAATCAGTATTTCGTATTTTATTTGCGATACTCAACTTTCGTAACCTTCAATTCCGACTGTATGTCAACACGCAGAGTAGTAGTTACCGGTATGGGCGCTCAAACGCCAATTGGAAAAGGAATTCCCGCTTTCTGGGATGGCCTTAAAAATGGTAAAAGCGGCGCACGCACAATCGAACATTTTGACACCGAACGTTTCGCGACAAAATTTGCCGCAATGGTTCAGGATTTCGATCCCGGTGAACATTTAAACCCACGTGATGCGCGTCGTATGGACCGTTTCTGTCAGTTTGCTGTTGCAGCATCTGAAGAAGCGCTAACCGACTCAGGAGTTGATCTTGAAAGTATCGACAAAAACAGAGTTTCTGTTCTGATCGGAACGGGAATCGGGGGGATGGAAACATTCTACAAACAGTGCGTTTCTTTCGAACAGCACGGCCCCCGCGGCATATCCCCCTTCTTTATTCCGATGCTTATCCCTGATATCGCTTCAGGGCACGTCTCTATCCGCCACGGATTCAGAGGCCCCAACTACTGCGCCGTTTCTGCGTGCGCAACCGGTTCACACAACATCGGCCTCGCCTACGACAGTATCAGGCACGGCCAGGCTGAGTTCGCCCTCTGCGGCGGAGCTGAAGCTCCCGTAATTGAAATGGGCGTTTCAGGATTTAACGCACTCAAGGCGATGTCAACCCGGAATGATGATCCGGCTACCGCTTCGCGTCCGTTTGATAAGGAGCGCGATGGTTTCGTACTGGGCGAAGGCTCAGGTGTTCTCTTCATTGAGGAATACGAGCACGCGGTTAAACGCGGCGCCAAAATATATGCTGAAATCTGCGGGTACGGCTTCAGCGCCGACGCATTCCACATTACTGCGCCCGATCCGGAAGGAAACGGTGTGCATATCGCAATTACCGAAGCGCTTAAAGCGGCCGGAATCAAACCGGAGGAAGTTGATCACATCAACATGCACGGTACATCCACCCCGCTGGGCGATATTGCTGAAACAAATTCTATCAAGCGTGTATTCGGAGATCACGCCAGGAAAATCAATCTGAATTCAACCAAATCCATGACCGGCCACATGCTTGGTGCGGCTGGAGCGGCTGAATCGATTGCCACGATACTCGCGATTCATAACGAAATCATCCCTCCGACTATCAATTACAACACTCCCGATCCTGACTGTGACCTCAACTACACAACAAATGAGGCTGCAGACCGGAAGATTCGATACGCACTTAATAATGCGTTCGGGTTCGGCGGACACAACACAACGTTGGTGTTCAAAAAGTTTGAAGATTAATTAGCGCATGCTGGATTTTATCAGGAAATATTTCAAAAGAAACTCTCTTGATAAAATCACTGTAAAAAAAATTGAAGCGCTGGAAAAGACGTTTGGTTTCTCTGTAGGAGCGCCCAGTCTTTACCTGAAAGCCCTCAGGCACCGTTCAAGGCTGATTGAAGATCACCTTGCGGATACTGAAAGCTACGAACAGCTGGAGTTTTTAGGTGATGCCGTACTTGATTTAATCGTAACAGAGATTATATTTGATTACTATCCGGATGAAAATGAAGGCTTCATGACGCGCCTCAGATCCCGGATGGTAAAAGAACAAACGCTGGCTGAACTCTCGCGTCAACTTGGATTTGATCTTCTGATTGAGGTCGGTAACAGAGTAAAAGGCCAGGGAATTGAGCTGAAGGAAAGCGTTCTCTGTGATATTTTCGAGGCCGTAACCGGAGCCGTTTACAAGGATAAAGGGCTTGAAGTTACCCGGAAATTTATCCGGACAGTTTATAGTAAATATGTGGATATTGACAACCTGAGTTCCACACACGACAACTATAAAAGTCTGCTTCTGGAATACTCACAGGCGAAAAAATTGTCTATCCCGGAATACAGGGTTATTTCGGAAAAAGGTCCGGATCACGACAAGACGTTTGAAATCGAAGCTGTTATTAACGGCGAAGGATGTGGTACCGGAATCGGAAAGAATAAAAAGAAAGCAGAGCAAACGGCTGCTATGCACGCCTTAAAGACACTTAAGGCACGACATACTGTTGATGCCTGAACGCTGCCCATTTTGGATGCGTTTTGAGCTGAAATATTTTGATACTAATTTTCAGGTTCACGCCTGAACAGAAACTATTAATATTATGGAAACTACTGAAATGACCCGGATCCCCGTTCAAAAAACTACAGCATCACGACTTGCTGAAACAGATTTTTCTGATCTCCGTTTTGGAGACAAGTTTGCTGATCACATGCTGGAAATGAGATATACCGACGGACAGTGGGGCGAGCCTTCGATCAGGCCCTATGCTCCGATCCAGATGACGCCGGCCGCGAGTATCCTTCACTATGGCCAGGGTGTTTTTGAGGGGATGAAGGCCTTCCGCAGAGAAGACGGCCGGATTACCATTTTCAGAATCGACAAGCATTTTGAGCGTTTCAATAATTCCTGCAAAAGGCTGAACATACCGGAAATACCGTTTGAAGTATTTGAACAGGGCCTGATCCAGCTGGTTGATCTTGACCGTGAATGGATTCCGAAAAATAAATTCAAAGCGCTTTACATTCGTCCATTTGTCATTGCTTCAGATGAATATATCGGGCTGAATACTTCTCAGAACTACCGGTTTTTCATCATATCAGGGCCGGTCGGAAACTATTACCGCGAGGGAATCAATCCGATTAAACTGACTACGATGCCTGATTACGTTCGTGCCGTTGAAGGCGGCGTTGGATTTGCCAAAATCCCGGGTAATTACGCAGCAAGCCTTCTGCCCACACATAAAGCCAAGGAAATGGGCTATACGCAGGTTCTGTGGCTGGATGCCAAGCACCGCAAATACGTGGAAGAAGTCGGATCGATGAACATGTTCTTCGTGGTTGACGGCAAGATTCTTACGGCACCACTTTCAGGCACCATTCTTCCCGGTGTAACGCGCGACTGCGTTATTCAGCTTGGAAAAGAGTGGGGAATTCCGGTTGAAGAGCGTCCTGTGTCAATAGATGAGCTGATTGAGGCGAACAAAAACGGTACGCTGGAAGAAGCATTCGGCTCGGGAACGGCTGCCGTTATTTCTCCGGTAGGGCTTATCCATCACAAGGGCTACACCATAACGCTTGATCAGGATAAGATGGGGCCGATTGCACAGCGTTTGTATGATACCATCACCTCGATCCACCACGGCCTCGAAAAGGATAATCACGACTGGTGCACGATCGTCTGATCACTTAAAATTGACTGAGCTGAAAGATTGGCATTTAGCAACAATCTTTCCCTCATCAAATTTTGCATAATGAAGCTGTTGGCTGTAGGCCGGCAGCTTTTTTTGTTTGCATACGGTACATAAAAAATCCTCCGGAACAGTTAAGTCCCGGAGGATTCACACAAAACCAACAAGGTTTTAATCAATTAATACCCATAACCCGGATTTTCATCCATATTTGGGTTTTCAGTCACGCGGTTGATACCAATTGGCAGGTAGTAGTGTCTGTCAGTGAAGACTCTGTTATTACCTTCCACGTTTTTGAATGAGATCTGATAGTTACCGGTATCCCAGTTCTTGATCCACTCAATACCTGTTGCACGGTATCCGTCGAGCACTTCGTGAGCTATTCTCCAGCGTCTCAGATCCCAGTAACGGTGGTTCTCGAAGGCCAGTTCTACCTGTCTCTCCTGACGGATGTTATCCTCATCAATGAAACTTCTTGCAGGCATACCCGCTCTGCTGCGTATATCATTAATGTACTGGAGAGCCTCGCCTGTCCGTCCCAGATAATATCCGGCTTCGGCTGCATTCAGGTAAGCTTCAGCTAAACGCATAATAACAATGTCATTATTATCCGGGTTGTCACCGCTGGTAACGAATCGTTCGTTTGAACGCTTCCGAACGTGGAATCCGGAAC
>PXAI01000351.1 GCA_003567135.1 Balneolia bacterium
ACGAACCAGCATGCACTCTCCCGTCCGACCCCGGCCCGGACCCTCGGTCCACCGGCGCCTGATTCCATCCCGCCCCGTTTGCCAGCCAGGCGAATCCCCATTATCATACCGGCTCTGGAAAGTCCGGGCGATTAGCTCAGCGGGAGAGCACTGTCTTCACACGGCAGGGGTCGCTGGTTCGAACCCAGCATCGCCCACCACCGAATCCAGGCCGACAGGCCGCGAAAAGCCCATGATTTTCATGGGCTTTTTTGTTTTCAGCCCTACCCTCATCACATGTCCTGAACCGGCAGCCAGGCACACCGATTTGCTTCTAAAGGCTGCCCGGTTAGAATAACCGCGTTCGCACCAAGGGCGTCAT
This sequence comes from Balneolia bacterium, assembly GCA_003567135.1. Taxonomy (GTDB): domain Bacteria; phylum Bacteroidota; class Rhodothermia; order Balneolales; family Cyclonatronaceae; genus PXAI01. The sequence goes on from PXAI01000351.1 coordinate 362, forward strand.
CGTGGGGTTACCAATGATTCATGCACCCGGGTTACAGCGCGGCTTCCTGGGCCGGGGCTTCATGATGCTGATCGTGATCGTACTGCTCGGCATGCTGTTTCTAGCCGTCACCAAGCCCTCTGAAGATGATTTCCACACCTGGACGCGGGCCAACATCCAGGCCGGGGAGGATGCCGATTTGCTCGAACGAGCGCTGGCCTTGACCGTGCGCACCCAGGCGCGGCTGGAAACCAGCTACCGCGACTATGCAATCTTCGCCATTGTCGAAACCCGCATGGCCGACCGGCGCCGCCGCTTTCTCGGCATCACCGGCCAGTGGATTCAGATCGAGGATTCGCAGTAAGGGCAACCATGATTGAGCCCAATCCGATCGGCAGCATCCAGTCCAGCAAGGCGTGGCAGTCCTCGATGGCCGTCGGGGTGTTTCTGTTTTTCCCGGTTTCATTTGCGTTCATCGAGTCAGCTCATCTTGGAAAAAGTCGATGGAGGCTGCGCCGCCATACCCCTTTCCGGCTGACGCCTGACGCCTGACGCAAAGGGTAAAAGGACACAGTTCATGGCGTTACGGTCCTGGCGACACGAAAGCCGAGGTGGCTGATACGGTGGCCGCGGGGCCCGTAGGTGCGGTTGGCGGAACGCAACCCGCCACCGCCGGTGGACCACGACCCGCCGCGCCGTACCGCACGGTTGCAATTTCCACGCATCCAGGCACTGCCATCGGTTGGGGCGCCGTTATAGTTTGCATTCCAGCAGTCCTGGACCCACTCCCAGACGTTGCCATGCATGTCGTACAGACCAAAGGCATTGGGGGCAAAGCTGCCCACCGGGACCGTACGTTGACGATACTCCCCACGGGGGCAGCCTTGGGCCGGGGTTGGGCCTGCAAAATTGGCCTGGCTGGTCGTAATGCAATCGCCCGTATTGAAACGTGTCGTCGCACCCGAACGGGCCGCATATTCCCATTCGGACTCGCTGGCCAGACGGTAGTCTTCGCCGGTTTTGCGGCTCAGCCACTGCACGTATTCCTGTGCATCGTTCCAGCTTACGTTGATCACCGGGCGGGTGCCGCGGCCCCAGCCCTGATCTCCGGGTCGGTGTGAGCAGCCACCATCAGCCACGCAAGCATCCCATTCGGCAAAGGTCACCGCGTATTTTCCCTGCGCAAAGGCCGAAACACTAACCTGACGTTGCTGGCCTTCGTTGTCTCGCCGTTGCGGTTCATTGGATGGGCTGCCCATGGCAAAGCGCCCGGCCGGGATCGCCACCATTTCGGGGCAGTCGGGACAGTCTCGAAATACATCACCCGGTTGCGGACCCGGCCAGCGATCGGCATTTCGTAGCGCGGCCAGCAATTGATCGGTGGCCTCGCCGCGTTCTGTTCGATTGGTGCCGCGCTCGAAGGCGCGGATGGCATCGGCCGTAGCCGGGCCAAAGGCACCATCCACCGTGATCGACCGCCCCAGTCGCCGCAATTCGGACTGCACATTCCGAACTAGTTCACGATATTGTTCCGCGGCTGCAGCCTCTGCCTCACGACGACGTTGCTCGGCGGCCAGCCGATCGCGTACGGCCGAGACGCGCCCCGGTACCTGATCGACCGCCTGGCCCTGAGGGTGGGCCTCTGCGTAATCAAGATAAGCCTGCTCAGTGTCGCCTGCTAGCGCTTGCTGCCAGGCAGACTGGTCAATTTCCGAATAGGCTTCGACCAGTGCTGTGCGAAGGATCTCGTCGACCTCGCCGGTTACCAATAGATCCCTCGACTCTTCAAAGGCTCGGATGCCAGCCGCGGTGCGTGCGTCGAGTTCACCGCTCTGGGGCACTTGGTAGCCGAGGCGGTTGAGGTAGTCCTGGATGGCCGTGATCAGGTCTGCTTCACTGGTGGCCGCAAGACTTGGGGAGACGGTTTCCGGTTTTCCGGTTCCGGTTTCCGAGGGGGCGCGTTCGGTGTCCACGGTTTCGATGGGCTGTGGCGCCGGACGCGACACGATGCTGGTGCCGCCGCCGATGGAGGGTGGACTGCTTCGCTGATCCTGCCAGACATAAATGCCAACGGCCAGCACACCGGCCAGCACCGCGCCACCCAGGCCCCAGTAAAGCCCTGACCGCGAGGCATGACCCGCACCCCGGCCCTGCTCCCTGGCACTTCCACCTTGAGCCTTGCGCCTTGCGCCTTGATCCACGCCTTTCACTAGTCGCGTAGCCGATCTCGCGGGCTTTAGCTTCTCGCCCTGCTCGATGCGGTCGAGGTCTTCGATCAGTTTTGCACCGGTCTGGTAGCGATCATCCGGATCCTTGGCCAGCAGGCGGTCGATGGAGGGCTGATACGTCGCCAGCGTGGCACGAAGCTGGGGGATGGGATCGTTGATGTGCATCAGACCCACGGCGAAGCTGTCCTGGGCGTTGAAGGGCACTTTGCCGGTAAGCATTTCGTGGAAGACGACGCCCAGGGCATATAGGTCGCTGCGGCCGTCCACGGCCTGGCCCCTGGCCTGTTCGGGGCTCATGTAGTGCGGGGTGCCGATGGACAGGCCAGTGGCGGTCATTCTTGTACCAGAGCCGATGGCTCTTGCAATACCGAAGTCCGACAGGACCGCTGTGCCCTCCTCCCGGAACAAAATATTCTCCGGCTTGACATCGCGGTGCACAAAACCCTTGCCGTGGGCATAATTCAGCCCGCCGGCAATCTGCCGCAGCACCGCCAGCGCTTCGGCCGGCTTCATGGCGCCCTGGTGGAGCCGCTCCTTCAACTCACCACCTGAGACGTATTCCATGGCGATGTAGGAATGATGTCCGGCCTGGCCGGCGTCATGAATGGCGACGATGGCCGAGTGCTGTAGCCCAGCTGCAGTCCGGGCCTCGCGCACAAAACGCTCGGCGAAGTCATCATCAGCAGCCAACACCGTCTTCATGACCTTCAGCGCCACCTGCCGTTCCAGCGATTGCTGGACGGCCAGGTACACCGTGGCCATGCCGCCACGGCCCAGTTCTCGTTCGATTTTGTAGCCGGGAATGTCCGGCCAATTCTTGTCAGTCATCTGTCCCCTTCCAGGCCAGCTCGATCCACTGGATCGGCCCTCTTGTCATTTCCCAAAGTCAGTTTGCCGTCTCGGGCCGAAGATTTCCACTTCAAGCAACCGGACCTCAATCTGCCCAACCCCTCGGCATTCGCGATAGTCGTCGAGGGCCCTGCGCCCAACCCGGCCGTTCACACCAAAGCGCTACCAGGCCGGGTGGGCCTTTCTGCTATTTGAGCCGGCCACCTGGCCTGACTCGGGAACCGGGCTCATGGTCACCCGTACCGCGCTTTTCGTGCCCATGAGCGACGAAAATTCCGGGCTGTTGCCGGTTGCAATCAACCGGCCGGGCGGCCTGGCCACACGAAACCCCCTGTTGTTGCGGTTGCCGCGGCTCCTGTTGTTACGATTGGCGGAATGGACGTTCTGTCCGTTGTTGTTCCACGACCCGCCGCGCAGAACCGCACGGTGCCGTGATCGGGCCGGATCCCCATGACATGACGATGGTCGCAGTTACAGCATTGATCGTTTAGCTCCCCCACTTAATTCCCACCCGCTCAAGCTGCCCGATCAACGGTCAGATGAACCCGCAGGCCGGCGCGCAGGCGCAGATGTTCGGCCTGCTCTGGCTCCGGCTCGACCGCGTCCCAGACATTTTCGAAAGATTCAGATTTCATTATTCCGCTCCTGCAGTAAAAGCTGCCGATATCGATCTTGGGCCAGTGCAATGTCCTGCCGGGCCGGGGGGAAACCAGAACCAGAAAATTAAACAGGAGACCCTCATTGCGCTACAGACCTCGCTACACGGAAACCAATTACGCCGCTGCGGGAGACGCGGGCGTGGCCCTCCCGCGTGGCCGAGCGCAACCAGTTCCCACTTGTGTGCCAAGAGCCTCCGCGGGCAACGGCACGGCTGCAGTCACCACGAACCCAGACGCTGCCATCGGTTGGGGCACCTCGATAGCTATCGTTCCAGCAGTCCTGGACCCATTCCCAGACGTTGCCATGCATGTCATACAGGCCAAAGGCATTGGGATCGAAGCTGCCCACGGGAACCGTGCGTTGACGATACTGACCCCGCGGGCATCCTTGGGCCGGGTATCTGCCGTTAAAGTGGGCTTGGACGGTGGTTATGCAGTCGCCCGTGTTGAACCGCGTGGTCGTCCCTGCCCGGGCAGCATATTCCCATTCGGCTTCACTGGCCAAGCGATACTCTCCACCGGTCTTGCTGCTAAGCCAACGCACGTATTCTTGTGCATCGTTCCAGTTCACATTGATCACCGGGCGGGTGCCCCGTCCCCAACCTTGGTCTCCAGGGCGATAGTTGCAGCCTCCATCTGCCACGCAGGCATCCCATTCGTCAAACATCACGGCATATTTCCCCAAGGCAAAAGCCGACACCTTGACTTGGCGTTGCGGGCCTTCACTACTTCCTCGCTGAGGTTCGTTCATTGGGCTGCCCATGTTGAAACGGCCAGCCGGAACCATTACTAATTCCGGACAATCGGGACACTCTCGGAACACATCACCCGGTTGCCAGGATGCTCTTTCGGGGGACGCACTGCCTGGCGTGTTACCGGGCTGGTCTTGCCCTGGGTAAATACCAATGCCCAGAAGTACTGCCAGGGCTGCGCCGGCCAGGCCCCAGTAAAGTCCAGACCGTGAGTCGTGACCCGTTCCCTTTCCATGCTCCGTGGTCCTGGATTCTTGGTCCACGGCCCTCAATCCACGATCCACTCGTTTTACGACTCGGGTGCCGGCATGTTGGGGCTTGAGCCTTTCGCCCTGATCGATGCGATCCAATTCCTCGATCAGTTCGGCGCCGGTCTGGTAGCGGTCATCTGGGTCCTTGGCCAAGAGGCGGTCGATGATAGGCTGGACTTGCTGGAGGTTCCCGGGCAATTGGGGAATCGGGTCTTGCAGGTGCTTGATGCCGATGGCCAGGGAGTCTCGGGCTTCGAACGGGACCCGGCCGGTCAGCATCTCGAACAAGACGATGCCAATCGCATACAGGTCGGAACGGCCATCCACCTCATCACCGCGGGCCTGTTCCGGGCTCATGTAGTGTGGCGTGCCGATGGAAAGCCCAGTGCCGGTCAGCCGGGTGCCCGTGCCGACGGCACGCGCCACGCCGAAGTCGGTCAACACCGCGTTGCCTTTTTCGCGAAACAGGATATTTTCGGGCTTGACGTCTCGATGCACGAAGCCTTTTTCCTGGGCATAGGCGAGCGCATCAGCAATCTCGCGAGTGATGCGAATCGCCTGATTCCGACGAAGCGCGCCATCGTGCAGAAGGGCCTTCAATTCACCTCCGGTCACGTACTCCATGGAAATATAATAGTGGTGGCCTACGTTGCCAGTGTCGAAGATCGAGACAATGCCCGGATGCTGCAGACTGGCGGCGGTGCGCGCCTCGCGAACGAAGCGCTCGGCGAA
>PXAI01000060.1 GCA_003567135.1 Balneolia bacterium
AAGCTTGAAAAAGAGCTGAATCAGAAAGAGAAAATGGCCACGCTTGGGAAGATGATTGCCGGCGCGGCGCATGAAATCAACACGCCCATTTCGATCATCAAAACCAGGGTGCAGATGTGGGAAAGAATGCTGGCAAAGTCGAACGGCGCTTCGGAAAATAGTCCCGTTTCAAAAGAGTCGATGGAGCTGGTTCGCCACGAAATTGACCGGGTTTCCAAACTTGTAAAGCGGCTCCTTGTCTTTTCAAGGCCGGTATCAGAGCTCAAGCAGGTATTTAATTTAGTTGATGTTATACACGACAGGGCAGAAGCGGCTGACAAGGATGAAGACGGCTCTCAGGTTTCTATAAACATTACTTCCGATGAAAAGAATGTAGAAATTTTAGGGGATATGTACGCCCTTGAGCAGGTTATCATCAACATTCTGAATAACTGCGTTCAGTCCGGGGCGACTACCGTTGATATCACGTTAAAAAAATTAGAAAACGATTCAGCTCTGCTGAAGATCGAGGATAACGGAAGCGGCATTTCAGATGAAGTGGTCAGCCAGGTTTTTGATCCCTTTTTTACGACTAAAGAAGATGGCACCGGGCTCGGCCTCTCTATTGCGTATGAAATAATTCGTGCCCATAACGGCGAAATCCGATATGAAAACTCACCGGGTGGGGGAACAATCTGTGTCATCGAGCTTCCATTGAATAAAGAAGAAACCATTCCTGCCCATGCATAACAATCTTACGGTTCTGATTGCAGACGATGAAGCGCCGATGCGTAAAAATCTCCGGGAGGTGTTATCGGAAGAAGGATACGCCGTTATTGAAGCGCAGGATGGGGAAGAAGCGCTGCGAATGGCGATTGAGCGAAAACCTGATCTGATGCTGCTTGATATCCGCATGCCGAAACTTGACGGCATGCAGGTTCTCAATAACGTAAAAAAGAAGCTGCCGCATTTACCGGTGATCATCTTTACAGCCTTCGGAACCAGCGAGCGCCCGATTGAAGCAATGAAAACCGGAGCGTACGATTACGTGGAAAAACCCTTCGATCTGGAAGAGCTGCTTCTCGTTATTCGCCGCGCAATCGAGTACGCGGGGATGCAGACCGAGCTGAAAGAGCTGCGTTCTGAAATCTCAAACTCCGAAAGGCTGAGTGAAAATCTGGTTGGCACAAGCGGAAAGATGCAGTCGATTTTCAAGATGGTGGGCAAAGTTGCCAACTCCGACGCGACCGTTCTGATACAGGGTGAAAGCGGCTCTGGGAAGGAAGTGATTGCAGATGCCATCCAGCGATACTCGAACCGAAAGGATAAGCCGTTTATCAAGGTAAACTGTGGTGCATTGCCGGAATCGTTGCTTGAAAGCGAGCTTTTTGGCCATGAAGCCGGGGCGTTTACGGGTGCCCTCAAGCAGCGGAAGGGGCGTTTTGAGCTGGCCAATGAAGGCACGTTTTTTCTGGATGAAATCGATAATATGCCCCATTCACTTCAGGTAAAACTGCTCAGGATTTTGCAGAATAAGACGTTCGAGCGCGTTGGCGGCGAACAAACGATCAAAGTGAATACCCGGATTATTTCGGCCACAAATAAAAATCTTGAGGATGAGGTAAAGGCGGGGCGATTCAGGGAGGATTTATACTATCGCCTGAACATTATTTTTATCAAAGTACCGCCTTTACGGGAACATCCGCAGGATATCCCAGCTTTGGTTGAACATTTTCTGAAAAAGTATGGCGGGGATACGGTTCCGGTTGTATCCGACAGGGTGATGGATATCCTGATGAAACAAACCTGGCCGGGAAATATCAGGGAGCTTGAAAATGTAATTCAGCGTGCTATTGTGTTATCGCACGGAGATGTGATCACACGCGAGCATCTTCCACCACAGTTCAGAAGCCATAGTGTTCCTGATGAAGAGCCGATTCCCGCGCTGGGGAAAACATCCCTTAAAAACATGATAGCGAAGTATGAGGAAAAGCTGGTTCTGAAGGCGCTGATGGAAACAGACTGGAATCAGACAAAAGCCGCGGAACTACTTCAGGTAAACCGGAGGCAGCTCTTTACTAAAATGAAGCAGTATAAGCTGAAGAAGTGAGCCACAATCCATACCTGTAATACACCACCGAGCCAAAACTAACGCCGCTTTCCCGTTCAGCTTCATCCCAGATATCGTAGCCGGATTGTTCGCCTTTGAGTTTTGGGAAGGCGCTCAGGAAGAGTGTCAGCGGGGGATATCCGCAGATTTTGTAGCGGAATCCGGTGTCTTTTATGGCGCGGCGCATGCGCTCAAAATCTCCGTTGCAGGCAAATTGGAGATAATGGTCGTCAAACTCGCGCACTTCGCTGAACAGTCGTTTTGCAGGCTCGGGATCTCCGAACTTATGGCCCACGTGAGCCTGATCACCGCTGATCATAAACAGGGTATTGCCGTCGTCCAGTTCGTGAATTTTTCGGCTGAACCGTTTCAGCTGATCTCCCTGATGCCCGACCGGAAGATGCGTGTATTCGTCGAGGCTGCCGACCAAAACCGGAACGATGGAAAACTCATGATCCCACAGATACTGCAGCAAAAGCAGGTGCAATTCCAGACTGTGCTCAATTCTGTGCGCACGATCCTGAAGCGTTGCGCCCGTTTTGTGGCTGTCTGCGGACAGATGCAGAATAGCCTCAGAATCTGAATGAACTTCCCCAAGCGGTGTTTTGAACGTTTTGCCGCTCAGGATGAAGGGTTTGTCGTCATAGATATCGCCATAAGAACCTGAGTAATGCGAGGTTCCGATAAGAACCACGCGTGATGGCTTCTGACTACGGATTTTCCGGAATGCTTTGGCATAGGTTCCGAGTCCTACCCGGTAATCGATATGAGGCGCGTAAACGGCGAACGGCTCGCGGTTATCGGCCTGATCTCCGTTTGGGGTAAATCCGGAATCCAGTACCAGTCTCAAAGCTTCCTCTGATTCGGGATAGGTATTTCCCGCGCAGACCGCTTCGCGGATTTCTGATTCCTCAAAATCCTGCTCAATTTGTTCGCGCATCATCCGGAAGTAGCCGGATTCAAGTAAACGGTTTTCATCCAGCATTTTGATGAACGGCAGCAGGGCGTCGGGCGTAAGTCCGGTTCCGCGCAGATGGCGCCGGGCCAGGGTAGATAAATTTGTCCGGCCATCGAAGAGTTCAAGCAGTGGCGCGACATCCGCCTTGAGCGCGATTTCCTTTACCGCATACTGCATCGGATCATGAATCACCACAAACTTTTCCTTTTCATGCTCCACAGGAATCATGTTCAGGTCGTAGCGAAGCGGCGGAACCGGCTGTTCGGTAGAGTCAAAAAGATCTGACATGACTATTCACTGTTCCTCATTTTGGCGCATTCGCATTTTGTTCCGTACGTTACGCAAATTTCGTGATCCGGGGGATTGGATATCCGCGCCTTGCAGCAGTTTCTGCCGTGGTGAATCATCAGGTGCGATACGTTAGTCCATTCTTCCTGTGGAAAAAGAGCCATCAAATCGCGCTCCACTTTCACTGGATCCTGATGACGCGTAAACCCGAACCGGTTTGAAAGTCGCCGGACGTGCGTGTCCACAACCACGCCAACGTTAATATTAAACGCATTTCCCAAAACCACGTTGGCCGTTTTTCTTGCCGCGCCCCTGAGCGTCAGGAGTTCATCCATCGTTTGCGGAACTTCGCCGCCAAAATTTTCACGGATTGATCGCGCCGTTTCCTGCACGGATTTCGCCTTGTTTTTATAAAAACCGGTTGGCCGAACCGCCTCCTCAAGTTCCTGGAGGTCAGCATCAGCGAAAGCGTCAACGGTCGGATAGTTTACAAACAGATCGGCAGTTACCTGATTCACGCGGACATCGGTACACTGCGCGCTGAGAATCGTGGCAATCAGCAGCTCAAACGGGTTGCTGTGATTCAATTCGCAATGCGGATTCGGATAATACTGATAGAGCTTGCCAAGAAGTTCAACAGCCCGCTCTTTATGCTGCTTCGTTTTACGCGGAAGTTTGGGGGATTTTTTCGCCATTTAGATAGAATTCTGTTTTTGATATCCGGTATAGATAAGCGGAATGTGAGTTAAAATCAAAGAATATGTCTGGATCTTTTAAGTTAAACCTGCTGCTAATTCTTTCTGTTCCTTAATGAAATGTAGTCAGGAATGTTAACAGGCTTTGGTGCATGATTCCATCTCTGGTAGAAGGACTCGATTCATCCATACTGACCACAATTTTAGGGTAATTATCAGGAATTGCAGCAAGGTTGCCAAATTCACGCTCAATTGTTTCGGGGCCGGCAAGTGTATAGCAAACTTGTATGTAGTAGGTTTCAGATTTGCGCCGTGCTACAAAATCGATTTCGCGCTGCTGATCTTTCCCAACCAAAACCTCAAAACCGTGGCTTTGAAGATGATGATGAACTACGTTTTCCATGATTTGTGAAATGTCGGATATCCTGTATCCTGTAATTGCATTTCGGATTCCGGTATCCTGGAAGTAGTATTTCTCACCAATCTCAAAATGTTTGCGACCACGGATATCATAACGCTGTACCTTGTATAAAATCTGCGCTGATACCAGATAAGAGAGGTAATCCAGCACAACATTAACGGATACGGAAACACGCTGAGATTTAAGATAATCACTGATTTTCTTTGCCGAAAGCAGGCTTCCGGTTGTATCTGCGGAGTAGGTCAGCAAATCGTTCAGAAACCTCACATTCCGGATCTGATAGCGGCTGATGACATCCTTGTACACAACAGTATCGATAATATTCCTGAGGTATTCATACACAATCTCGTCTTCAAGCCCGATATGAATCAGAAATGGAAGCCCGCCAAAACGCAGAAATCTTTGGAGCGAGGTCATATCCCCGGGCATATTGTGAAAACTGCAAAACTCCTGAAAGTCCAGACTGTAAACGGGAATGTCCACATAGCGTCCGCTCAGCCTGGTTGCGAGTTCACCCGAGAGCATATCTGCATTGCTGCCGGTAATCCATAAATCGACTTTTTCCTGCGCAGCAAGACTTCTCACAACGCGTTCAAAGTTTTTGATTTCCTGAATTTCGTCAATGTATATGAAATAGCGCTCAGCCTGATTCTCCCGCATCCGGGCACCGACATGATCATTCAGGTCGTCGGCTGTTCTTATATGGAAATTGGCTTCATTCTCCATATCGATACGAATATGATGATGACTCCCGGGCAATTTTTCAGCCTTTTCCTGGATCAGTCTTAGCAGGTAGCTTTTTCCGGTACGTCTCTGGCCACTGAGAACTTTAATCAGCGGTTTCCCGAGCCAGCGCTCCATTTTTGAGAGATATTTGGGCCTGTTGAACACTGTAATAGTTTTGTTTATGCTTAAAATATTTGAATCAAAGTGTAATTCCTTTGTTAATATACAAAACAATTTATTAATAAATAAAATCCTTTGTCCATAAACAAAACTTTTTAAACCTGCCCTTCATCAAATCTCTCGAAAATTTCAAACCTGACATGTAAACAGAATGGTATTGTGAAAGACCTCAATTTAAACACACCAATCCTGTAGGGACAGATCCTGTAGGGACAGGGCATGTACAGTCCCTACAAGATTGAATATATTTGCTTTACGTATTTTTTTAGTTGATTCCCCAATCCCTACTTTATCAGCATCATTTTACGCGTCAGCACAATATTCGTATCGGTTTGCAATCGGTAAATATACACGCCGCTGGCCAGGGCAGATGCGTCGAAGCTGACCTGATGGCTTCCGGGCTGGTGTA
>PXAI01000112.1 GCA_003567135.1 Balneolia bacterium
GACTATCCCTACCGCGCGGTTATTCCTGTCAGGGGGCGTCACTTTCCGCAGTATCGTGTGCAGGAAGGCACGCTTCGCGTTAACGCTCCGCCCGAAGTACACGTTTCGGGCCACAGAGATATTATCGCTCCGGGAGAGCGTATCACGCTCGACGCATCGCAGTCTTTTGATCCGGAGGGCCGTGAACTCGAATTTCAGTGGTTTGTAAACGGAGAGTTCAGAGGCGGGAACCCGCAGCTAACGTTTTCTTCCCTGATTTCCGGGCCTTTCGAAACTCTGCTCATTCTCAACGACAACGAACCCAACGCGGCCTGTACAACGGTCGAGGAACATTTTGATCTGAGAGTTAATACACAGCCTTATGCAGAAATCAGTTTTGAGGAAGTGATCTCGACGGACGAAACCGTACGCTTTTCTGCGGTGAATGATCACGATGCGGATGGCGATCCACTCGTTTTCCGGTGGTCAGGGGCGGGCGTACAAAACGAAACCGGCCGTGAAGTCGGGGTTCTTCATGAAACGCCCGGTACGTATCAGCTGACGCTTACAACCGACGATCAGACCGGAACCCGGAATGCTACCTACGAAACGAGCGTGAGCTACACGGTGAATGCCCCGCCGGTGCCGCGATTTGCCATAGATACCCTGCTCGCACCCGATGAAGACATTGTCCTTGACGCAACTGCCACAACCGATGCCGACGGCGATGAACTTTCCTTCCGCTGGGATATTTCCGACGGCCGTTCGCTTGAAGGCCCGGTAAATACCATTCAGTTCAGCAGGCCCGGCGAGTACCGCATCGTGCTGATTGTGGATGACGGACAGGGTGTTGCGAACTCGGTACAGAGACTGACGCGCGATTTCCGCGTGAATGCGCCGCCGGTTCCCGTAATTACGGGTGAGGAGCTTACCAACAGATCAGCGCTGACTTTTTCCGGAGCGCAAAGCACCGATCCTGATCAGGGAATTCAATCGTGGGAGTGGGATATGGGCGACGGAACACGCCTGAGCGGCGAAGAGGTTTCGCATACTTACGAACAGCCAGGCACCTACACAATAAGGCTGACCGTAGATGACGGCGCCGGAATGAGCAACAGCCGCCAGACTCAGGAACAGACATTAGTGATTAACCGAAATCCGGTAGCGCGGTTTACACTGCCTGATATTGTGGCTCCCAATGAAACATTCACGCTCGACGGCAGTGCGAGCGAGGACGCCGATGGCAATGTTACGAGCTGGCAGTGGTTTGTAAACGGCGCCCGAATAGGAGAGGGCGAGACGCTCAGCCATTCTATCGCACAGCCCGGGTATCATCAGATAAAACTGCGCGTGCGCGATAATTCGCCGTTTGAAGATGCAGCCGGTTTGGCAACGGAAGTCATTCGTGTAAATCACCCTCCAGAACCTGTATGGAGCGCGAACCGGAACGTAGCGGCTCCGAATCAGAATATCAGGTTCAGCGCGGCGGAAAGCCATGATCCTGATAATTACAATCTGAGTTTTCGCTGGATTTTTGACGACGGCACGGAGCTCAACGGGGAGCGTGTGGAAAGATCGTTTTCTGTACCCGGAACGTACGAATTCACGCTCAGCGCTGACGACGGCGAAGGCCTCGATAATTCCGTGGCAGAAGTTCGCGGTTCGGTTCGCGTAAATGAATCGCCGATTATCGTTACGGAAACCGAAATTCTCAGCAACTCATCCAGCATTTTTCTGGATGCCTCGGAAAGCTACAATCCAGATGGCGGCCGGCTTTCGTTCAGCTGGGTGCTGCCCGACGGCACTACGCGTGATGAAAGTTCTTTCACCTGGACCGCACCCGAAGCGGGCTACCATCGGATCACGCTGACCGTTGACGACGGCGAAGGACTGGCAAATTCCAGAATCACTGAAACCATCGGCCTTACGGTAAACCGACCTCCGGTGGCAGTATTGGATAAAATTGTGGAAGCCTGCACCGATCAGATTATCATTTTCTCAAGTGCCCGCAGCTACGATCCTGATGGCGACAGTTTTACCACAGAGTGGGATTTCGGGGATGGAAATACATCCCGCGAGCGAAATCCGTATCACTCGTATTCATCCCCGGGCACGTACGAAGTGCTGCTCGCGCTGGATGACGGCTTTGTGGATGAGCCGGTCGTGGAGAAAATCCCCGTGGTAATTGAAGGCTCACCGCAGGCGCGGATTGAAGTGGAGGAACTGACCGTCTGTACCAACACGCCGGTAGTATTCGACGGAAGCGGCAGCTCTGATCCGAACGGTCTGATCGGAGCGTACAGCTGGGATTTCGGCGATACCAATAACGCCCTCGGAAGCCGCGTGACGCACATTTTTGACGAGCCAGGAAACTTCGGCGTAATTCTGACCGTGATCGGATCAGGCAGCGGAAATTGTCCGAATATTAGTCAGGCCACGGCAAATATGAACGTGATTGAGGGTCCTGAAGCGAGTTTCTCAATACCGCAGGTTGTGAGTCCCGGAACGGAAGTTATGTTGGATGGTTCCGCTTCACGGATTGGGGATGGCAGCCTTCAAAATGCAAGATGGATTATTGAGGGGCCGGATGGAGAAACCATCCCCGGAAACAGTCTGGAATCTTCGTTTACTCCGGATACGCCGGGCCGGTACAAAATCACGCTTGAAATTGAAAGCGCGGCTGATTCAGATTGTAATTTCAGCTCAAAAACGATGGAGCTGAAGGTAAACGCATCCCCGGAAATTGCGTGGAATCTTCCCGAAGAGTGGCCGCAGCACAAGCCGTTTCGTCTTTCAGCGGAGGGAAGCAGTGATCCCGACGGGTTTATTCAGGAATTTATCTGGTTTAAAAACGGCGATGAATTTGCCCGCGGACTTACGGCACATCTGCCGGTAACCAGCTACGGCGCACACGAAATTACGCTTGAAGCCCGGGATAACTCAGGCGTCGAAAATGACATGGCCTCCGTTACGGCATCGGTATTTATCAATCCGGGTCCGGCGCCTGATTTTGATTTTCCGGGTGAGGTTTTTGAAGGCGAGGAAGTTTCGCTTTCGCCGGCATCCAGTGTGGATAAAGCCGGAAATGAGCTGACTTCAGAGTGGCGGATTAACGGAGAGCCGGTATCGGAGCCGGTAATTTCCGCTGAGCGTTCACGGTACGTCATTGAGTTGACACAGAACGACGGGCGGGATCTTCCAAACTCCGTGAAAACAGTCAGGAAAGTTATGCACGTTCAGATGGCACCCGAGCCGGAGATCAGCCTGCCGCGAACCGTGGTTGGCGGGTATACCGTATCGAGATCGGATCTGGGTCTAAGTGATTCCTTCGTGATTCTGGTAAATGATCAGCAGGCTGGTGCATGGACGGCACAAAACTCCGGTGGGGATACGCTTATCATCGGATGGAAGCCCCGGAATGAAGTGCTGAAGACGTACAGTTTTGGTGTTGATGTACTTCCCGAACTGGTAGCAGCCCGGGATGAAATTACCGCTACCGTAGAGTGGAATCCTGCCAATCCGTTTTATTTTGCCGATGCACCCGCCTTAAACCGGACGCGAACACAGCTCGTTTCCTACGAATGGCGGCAGGGCAATCGCGTGGTCGCACGAGGGCCGTCGGTTCAGCTTAATCTGAACCGGGGATTGAATGAGTTTCAGCTGATCATGCGGGATCAGAACGTAGCCGGAAGCGAATCCGTATCGGTTCCCATTCGGATTACGGCTGAATAGGGGTGGTTGGGTTATTTCATTCTTAACCAAATTACGCAACAAACCAAATGAACGGTTTCATAACCATTTTACGGTGATAGGATTTATGTAGGGACAGGGCATGTCCTGTCCCTACATAAATCCATAAATAACAATATACAGGGTGGTTACATTCTGATGTCATTTTTTATGGTCAGGCACAAAAAATACCAAGCCAATCACCTGAAAAATTTTCTGATTGCATCGAATCCCATCCCCCAACAAATAAAATCAGGTGAGTGAAACTTTAGAACTTAAGTTGGTGTATATCTTTGAAAGAAAACTAACTAAGGCGCTATGCTTAACTCTGGAAAACATCATCATATCCCGACGTTTGTTCGACATTCTATGGTTCAGTCCGAAGAAGCATTTGGAAGCACGCGTATTTCTGGCATCATAAATTCTAAATTATGGCTTGGGCTTGAGCTGGCCGCATTGTACATAGGGCTTCCGCTGCTCGTATTTCTTGATTTGATTCCTTTCAGCTACGTTATTCTCCTTTTTCTGGTAACGGCCGGCTGTATGATCTACCTTTTGAAAAAGCCTTCGTTCAACAGGAGAAAACTCTGGAACGTCAGAGGATTCAAAAAAATCCTGAAACCAATTATGATCCGGTTCGGAACCGGCGTGATTGTGCTCTCCCTGATTTTTTTACTGATGGAACCCCAGTACGCATTTGATCTTGTGAAAAGTGATCCGCTGCTCTGGCTCCTGATTTTGATTCTCTATCCGCTGCTGTCGGTGTATCCGCAGGAGATCATTTACCGCGCTTTTTTCTTTGAGCGCTACCGCAGGCTTTTTGGAAACACGAATCTCCTTATTCATATGAGCGCACTGGCGTTCGGTTTTCTGCACATCATTTACGAGAACTATCCCGCCGTATTTATTACCTACGCCGCCGGCTATTTTCTTGGCAGAACCTACATGAGATCGCGCAGCCTTCTTGCCGTAAGCGTGGAGCATGCGCTGTACGGGCTGTTTATCTTCACAATCGGCATGGGGAAATACTTCTACAATGGTATGTAATCCTGTTTAAATCTTTTTTCAAACGCATCAGTATTAATTCTTTAGCTTTTCAGACCTTGTTTATTTTTGAGATGGATGCAATTCTGCTGGTGAATCAGCGTGCAACTTCATCCCGAAAAATTCAGAAACCGCTTTGAAATGATGTCTGACAGGGCTGCGATTTCAAACCGCTAAACTCAATCAATAGTCTTAACCGATGAAAAACGTACTCAACTTACTAACTATACTATCCCTTGCAGGATTTCTCACATTCGGCTGTGGTACTTCCCGCACTTCTTCAGATGTGGCTCAGGCCCAAAATGAAGAGCCCGCACAATCCCCGATTGAACAGGCCG
Organism: Balneolia bacterium; assembly: GCA_003567135.1. Lineage (GTDB taxonomy): Bacteria > Bacteroidota > Rhodothermia > Balneolales > Cyclonatronaceae > PXAI01. Next base: position 5,091 of record PXAI01000112.1, read on the forward strand.
TTTCCTCGCTGAAAGCGTTTGAAGGGCTGTTTACGGTCTATCAGGACACTACTGACGGCAGTACAAAAATGCTGATTAAGGCTGATCAGATCGGCAAAGAATTTATTTACTGGGGCCATACCGTTGACGGTGTGGTGAGAGCCGGCCACTTCCGCGGAAATTACCGTGATAACAAAATTTTCTCCATTCAGCGTTATTTCGACCGGATTGAGTTTGTGGTTGAGAATACCCGTTTTCATTTCGATGAAGATAATCCCCTGAGCCGTGCATCTGAGGCGAACATCAGCCGTGCTATACTGGTTGCTGAAAAAGTTCAGGAAGAAGATCCGGAGTCGGGTGATATCCTCATTAATTCTGATTCAATTTTCCTTACAGAAAACATGCATCAGGTAAAGCCGTCGCCGAACCCGAATGTGCGTCCGGGCCAGATGTTTACGCTGGGAAACCTCAGCCGTGATAAAAACAAGTTTGAGTCGATTCGCAGCTATCCTGAAAACCTCGCCGTTCAGGTTTCGTACGTGTTTGAGCAGCCATATCCAATGGCAAGCGGCGGCACCGAGGTAACTGACGAGCGCTCGGTTACGATTACCTATCAGCACACGTTTATCGAAGTGCCCGATAACGATTTTCAGCCCCGCTATGATGATCCCCGCGTTGGATTTTTCAGCCAGCAGATTGAGGATCAGACAAGCGTGTCTCCAACGCCGTGGGCGGATGTGATCAACCGCTGGAATCTCGAAAAGAAAGATCCCACCGCGCCGGTTTCAGAGCCGGTTGAGCCTATCGTCTGGTGGATTGAAAACACCACTCCTGAAGAGTTTCGTCCAACAATTAAAGCTGCTACACTTGCCTGGAATGAAGCTTTTGAAGCCGCCGGTTTCGAAAACGCGATCCAGGTAAAAGTACAGCCTGACGACGCCGAGTGGGATGCCGGTGATATCCGCTATAACGTTCTTCGCTGGACTTCCTCACCGACCCCGCCTTTCGGGGGATATGGCCCGAGTTTCGTGAATCCGAGAACCGGCCAGATTCTGGGTGCGGACATCATGCTTGAGTACGTATTTTTCAGAAATGCGGTGCGCAACGAGATTTTGTTTACGGATGATGTGGCGTCCTCTTTCCTGAATATGGGCGTGTTTGATCATCAGCATGAAGGCGAATCACACGGGATGTTCTGCTCCGCCGGACACTTCCTGCACATGAACAACATGTTCGGTTTTGCCTCCGTACAAGCCCTGGATATGGATCCGCTTCAGGAGGAAAAACTGGTTCACGATGCACTTTACTACCTGATTCTCCACGAGCTTGGCCACACGTTCGGGCTGAACCACAACATGCGCGCCAGCACCATGCTGGATAACGAGGAAGTTCACAACCGCGAGCTTACCGAGCAGGTTGGCCTTGCCGGTTCCGTGATGGATTATCCGGCGATTAACGTGGCGCCGAATCCTGAAAACCAGGGACAGTTTTACACCACCAAGCCGGGCCCGTATGATATCTGGGCGATTGAGTTCGGATATTCTCCCGCTGTTGAAGATGAGGAAGCTGAAAAAGCCAGACTGAACGCCATTCTCGAGCGCTCAACCGAGCCTGAGCTCGCATTTGGTAACGATGCCGATGATATGCGCTCACCCGGAAAAGCGATTGATCCGCGCGTGATGATCGGCGATATGTCGAGCGATCCGATTGCCTACGCGGAAGATCGTGTCGGACTGGTTAAGGAGATGCAGGATCGTCTGCTGGAGCGTTATTCCCGCGAGGGGCAAAGCTACCAGGAACTGTACAATGCGTTCATGAGTACGATGGGTCAGCATAACCAGGCGATGACGGTAACATCACGGCACATTGGTGGTGTTTATGTGGATCGCGGCTTCCACGGCCAGACGGGACAAACCGAGCCCTACACACCGGTGGCGATTGAGGATCAGAAGCGCGCTCTCGCATCACTCAGCAAAAATCTTTTTGCTCCTGATGCATTTGACTCCAGCCATGAAATCTACAATCACCTGCAGCGTCAGCGCCGTGGATTCAATTTCTTCCCGACAACGGAAGATCCGAAAATTCACGATACCGTACTGAACATGCAGCGAGGCGTTCTGGCACACGTTATGCACCCCGTAGTTCTGAAAAGAATGACGGACACGCGTCTCTACGGAAATACCTATCCCGTAGCTGACTTCCTGACCGAATTAACCGACGCCATTTTCCGTGCGGATCTGAATGGCAACGTAAACACGTTCCGCCAGAACCTTCAGGTTGAGTATGTGAACAGGTTGGCTGCTATGCTGGCTTCGGGTCAGAACCGATACGATTTCGTAGCCCGTTCTGCTGCGCTGTACAATCTCGAGCGCATCAAAGAACAGCTTGGGGCTAAGCGCCGCGGCAATACTGAAACCCGCGCACACACACGCCACATTCTCCTGCTTATCGACAAAACGCTTGATGCGTAAGAGCGAATAAAACTTAAAAAAAAGGCCGCAGACGATTTCGTTTGCGGCCTTTTTTTTGATCAGAAGGATATTATTGATGCAACCGTGGAAGCGCAGCCCTGTAGTAGAGACGTCATACATGGCATCTCTACTACAGGGCTGCGCCGGGGGATTACGTTTACGGAGTGATTTTAACCGTATTTTTACTCTAACCAGGGATTGAAACCCGGAACGTGGTTCCTTTATTTTCCTCTGATTTCACGTCAACTTTCCCATTATGGAGATGCACGTATTTCTGGATGACCCGCATCCCGATTCCCGATGTTTCTTCTCCTGCCGTACCTTCCCGCTGAATTTCAGCTTTGCCGCTGAACAGGTTTTTGAGGATGGAATCACTCATCCCAATACCGTTATCGGCCACTTCGAGCTCAATTTCCCCGCCGCCTGAACTTCGTCTCACCGAAACACGAATTTCTCCTTTTTCCGGAGTGAATTTGGATGCGTTGCTGATAATATTTCCAACAATTTGTTTCCATTTTCCGGGATCAACGTTGGCTTCGATATTCTTATCTGAATTCAGAATCAGCTTTTGCTTTTTTAACTGGGTGGTCGCCCTCAGCAGCGTTACGACTTCTTTTGTCAGCTCAGTAATATTCGATTTTTCCCGATGAATGGTGAATCCGCCACCTTTCAGGTAGTTCGTTTTTAGCAGCACATTAACAATACCCATAATTGCAGATCCGGATTCCTCGATTAGCCTAAGGATTTCACGGTGCTCCTCTGAATCGACTTCATTTTTTAGAAGTCCCGAAAACCCGATGATTCCCATCAAAGGATTTCGCATATCATGGCTGACAACCTGCAGAAGCTCATCTTTTTCTTTGTTAAGCTCTTCCAGCTGATTGCGCGCAAGATTCAGTTCATATTGAGCGATCACTTCATCAGCCAGCGTTTTTATCATTTCCCGCTGTTCGTCAGTAAGCCGGTTTGGTTTGTGATCAATCAGGCAGAGCGAGCCAATATTGAATCCGTCAGGCGTTTTGAGCGGAACGCCGGCGTAGAAAACGAGTTTCAGCTCGTTGTAAAGATTCGGGTTGTATTTGAAGTAGGGATGTTTACGCGCATCAGGAACTTCGAGGATTTCATCCTGCATGATGGTAAACTGGCAAAAACTTTCGTCTCTTGAGGTAGTGCTGCCGGTAAATCCGAAACATGCTTTATTAAACTGTTTGTCGCGGCCAATCAGGTTTATCAGGCCAATAGGCAGGCCGCAGATTTTAGCTGCAAGTTTGGCCAGCCGGTTAAAGGATTCGTCCTGAACGGGTTCAACGTCAAAACTTTCGTATCGCAACAGAGCTTCAAGCCGCTCGGATTCATCCGCAGGGATGACCACAGGAGCATGCTCTTTCCATTGATCTTCTCTCATAAAGTTTCGTTAAACAAAATTTGTTATGCCAAACACAATATAATGAACGGTAACCAGTGAAGGTAACCGTTCATTATTCAAAATTAATCCCCTATTAATACCCGGAGAGCCTATTTCTTCGGTTTGCCGTTTTTCAGGGCCAGCGAGGGCTCCGGTACGTAATGTCCGCGGCCGCCGGCGAGTTCGTCATCGAAGGTAGTAGGGATGTTGTTATTGGCTGTTCTCTCCGCCCAGGTTACGTGCTCGGTGCCGTCGTCGCGCTTCACCATCGTGATGCACTGTTCAACCGGGCACACCAGCGAACAGAGATTACATCCCACACAGTTTTCTTCAATAATGTGCGGTACGCGGTTTCCAGGATCACCCGAAAGCCCGATGGCCTGATGCGCGCCGTCTTCACAGGCGATGTAACAAAGCTGACACTCGATACATTTATCGGCGTCAATTTCGGCAACCACTTTGTGCTTCAGGTTCAGGTCTTTCCACTCCAGCACGTTTGGAACCGCCTTGCCGCGGAAATCCTCTATAGTTTTGTAGCCTTTGTCGTCCATAAAGCGGTTGAGTCCGGCTTCCATCTCGCGCACGATTCCGAAACCGTAGTGCATAACCGCGGTACAAACCTGAACCGAGCCGCAGCCGAGCAGAATGTACTCAACCACATCCCGCCAGTTTTCGATACCGCCGATACCGCTGATTGGCGTGTTTTTGGTGATCTGATCCTGGGCAAGCTCCTTAACCATATTCAGCGCAATAGGCTTCACGGCCGGACCACAGTAGCCGCCGTTTGTACCCTTGCCATCCACTTCAGGATAAGGCGCATACGTATCCAGATCGATCCCTACGATACTCTTGAACGTGTTGACTAGCGAGAGCGCGTCCGTTCCGCCGTGAACCGCGGCGCGCCCGGGATCAACAATGTGAGAAATATTCGGCGAAAGTTTTGTGATAACCGGAACATTGGCGGCTTCCATAACCCACTCAACAATCGTTTTCAGTACATCAGGCTCCTGGCCGACTGCGGAACCCATTCCCCGCTCACACATTCCGTGCGGACATCCGAAATTCAGCTCAATTCCGTCTGCGCCCGCATTTTCACAATCCTTGATAATCTGATGCCACTCCGCCTTACTTTCCACCATCAGCGATGCAATCACCGCATGATCAGGAAAGTACTTTTTGACCTCCTCAATTTCACGCAGATTATCCGCCAGCGGACGGTCGGTAATCAGCTCAATATTATTAAATCCGGCCATACGCGTATCGCGGTAATTCACCGCACCATACCGGCTCGACACATTTACCACCGGAACGCCCAGCGTTTTCCAGACCGCGCCACCCCAGCCTGCGTCAAAAGCCTTCATAATCTGATACCCCGAATTCGTAGGCGGCGCCGAAGCCAGCCAAAACGGATTGGGAGATTTTATTCCTGCGAAGTTGATAGATAAGTCAGCCATAGGTAATTAAAAATTAAAAATTAAAAATTCAAAATGGTCGAGCCAGCATTGAATTTATTTCAGATTTGGTGTAAGGATTCCGGGTTTAATTGATTGTGAGTTAAAGATTCACAAAAACTATGTTGTATGAAAAGGAATGTCGTTCAGGAAAAAACGTATTCGTTTGCACTTGAGATAATCTCAGTATGTCGAATTCTACAGGATCAGAAAGATTTTATCATCTCAAATCAACTGTTGAAATCCGGCACATCGGTAGGTGCTAATGTGCGGGAATCGCAATCAGCAGAATCATCAAAGGATTTTATTCATAAGCTATCGGTTGCGTTGAAAGAATCAAAAGAAACTGATTATTGGTTGCATTTACTGCGTGACAGCGAGTTGATATCTCCTCATGTAGCTGAAGAGCTTATCAGCCAAAATGAAGAAATCGGTAAAATTCTCGCCAAAATCATAATCACGTCAAAAAGGAATAACAATATTCAAAGTAGACCCCAATTTTGAATTCTACATTTTGAATTTTGAATTAACTGGCGGTTAGCCAGCCGTGAATTCCCTTCGCCGCCAGCTTGCCATCGTGGGCTCCGTTTACTACTTCGGCGCCGCCGTTTATGGCGTCTCCGCCGGCAAAGTATTTCGGGTTTTTGGTCTGGCCGGTTTCGGGATTTACGATGATTCGCTTGCTGCCATCGAATTCGAGATTATCGATTTTTGAGAAGAATTCGGCGAGTTTGGCCTGGCCGGTCGCTTTTATGACCCAGTCGCATTCCACGACGAACTCACTTCCTTCTATGTGTTTCAGCACGCCGTCTTCGGCTTCTGTGCGAATGAACTTCACGCCTTTTGCCTTGCCTGATCCGTCGTCCAGTATTTCCACGGGCTGGACGTTAAACATGCCTCTTGCGCCGGCGCTGCGAGCGAGTTCGTATTCGAAATCATAGCCGCCCATTTCGTCGCGGGAACGGCGGTAGGCCAGAATTACTTCCTGAGCGCCCATTCTGGCGGTTTCGGATGCGGCGTCCATGGCGGTGTTTCCGCCGCCGATTACCACTACGCGATCGGGTACGTGAACTTTATGCTGCTTCATGCGAAGCTCCTCAACGAACTCCACTGCGCCAATTACGTTTTCCAGCGTTGATCCGGGAAGCGGCAGCTCAGCCGTAGGGCCGAGGCCGACCCCGAGGAAAATAGCGTCGTAATCCTTTTCCAGCTTCTGAAGCTGCTCTTTTGAGGTCACCGGTGAGTTGTATTTGACGTTATATCCCAGCTGTTCCTGAAGATATTCCATCTCATCCAGAACTTCCTCGTTGGTGATTTTGTACGGCGCTGTACCATGAACCGTCAGGCCGGACGGCTTGCCTTTGGCTTCATAGATGTCCACTTCGTAACCGAGCGTGCGCAGTTCGCAGGCGCAGGAAATTCCGGCCGGACCGGCACCGATTACGGCAACTTTGCGGCCGTTTGGTTTGCCGGGCTCAAAGAGTTTTTCCTTCTTTTTGATCGCCTTATCCGTGGCGTAGGTCTGGAGCCTGCCAATATCAATCGGCTTTACGCCCTGATGATTGTACACGCAGGCACCCTCGCACAGCACGCCCGTCGGACAAATCTTGCCACAGGCATTTCCGAACCAGTTCTGGTCGAAAATAGTCTCTGCCGCACCAATGGCATTTCCGGTTTGGATCTGCTTGATAAACAACGGAATATCAATCCCCGTCGGGCAGGCAGTTACGCACGGCGCATCATAACAAAACAGACAGCGCGAACTCTCGTAATACGCCTCCGTCTCATTCATCAGCGGCTTCTTCTGCGCAAAATTACGATCAAATTCCTCTTTAGTCGTCGGTCGGTTATATTCGGACATTCAATTCAAAATTTATAATTCAAAATTAAAAATGGATTTCTGACCCAGCCTGAAAGGCTGATTCAGAACAGATCCCTGAAAGCAGTGAGGGAACCGGCAATTTTGAATTCTACATTTTGAATTTTGAATTGCCAGTCCCGGGAAGTTGCTATAATTCCGTCAGCTTATCATACGTCTCCGGCCTTCTGTCCCGGTAAAACTGCCACGTTGAGCGAACCTCGTCAATCATATCCAGATCGAATTCGGCTATGAGCAGCTCGTCTTTATCTTCAGAAGCTTCGGCAAAAATCTGTCCGCGCGGATCTACAAAGTAGGATGTTCCGTAGAAGCGGCCCAGGTTCCAGGGTTTCTCTTCGCCAACGCGGTTGATGCATCCCATAAAGTAGCCGTTTGCTGCGGCGTGTGCAGGCTGCTCGAGTTTCCACAGATACTGAGATAATCCCGCAACGGTTGCCGACGGATTGTAAACGATTTCCGCGCCGTTCAGGCCGAGAATCCGTGCGCCGTCGGGGAAGTGGCGGTCGTAGCAGATGTACACGCCAACTTTCGCATATTTCGTCTGGAACACAGGATATCCCATATTTCCGGGCTTGAAGAAAAACTTCTCCCAGAATCCGGTCGTATGCGGAATGTGCATTTTGCGGTACTTGCCGAGGTATGTACCGTCGGCGTCAATGACGGCTGCGGTGTTGTAAAACACGCCGGCCTGTTCCTTTTCGTAGATCGGAACAATGATGACCATCTGGTACTTCTTTGCGTATTTCTGCATCAGCTCGGTTGTTGGGCCGGGCACGCTTTCAGCAGATGCGTACCAGCTTTTATCCTGTCCCGGACAGAAATAAGGTGTATTAAAAATTTCCTGCAGACAAAGAATCTGAACACCTTTCTTTCCCGCTTCTTCAATAAAGGGAATGTGCTTGTCCGTCATCGCTTTCATGATTTCAGGGATGGTTCCTTCGCCTTCGGTCATGGGAAGGCTCATTTGTATCAAACCTGATTTTACTTTTCTTGGCATAGTGAGTTGAATTTGAGTTAGGATTAAATTTTAAACGGTGTAGGATGTCTTGCCGCGTTTGATAAACTGTCCGCTGCCGGGTTTGAGATGACATTTTCCATCCTCAATGGCGACATTTCCGCGAAGCAGCACGGTTTCTGTTTTTCCGGTCACTTCCCAGCCTTCGTAGCTCGAGTAATCGGCGTTCATGTGATGTGAATCTTTGGAAATGGTATGTTTTTTCTCAGGATCAAACACTACTACGTCAGCATCAGCGCCGATGGCGATCGTACCTTTCCGCGGATACATTCCGAAAATCTTGGCTGGATTTGTACAGTTAACCTCAACGAATTTGTTCAGGGAGATGCGGCCCTTGTCCACGCCCTCAGAATAGATGAGCTCCATGCGGTGCTCGATGGCGGGATGTCCGTTCGGGATTTTTGAGAAGTCATCCTTCCCTAAAAGCTTCTGTTCCCAGGTAAACGGGCAGTGATCGGTGCCAATCACGTTAACGAGATTTTGCTGCAATCCCGACCAGAGCGCAGCCTGATCTTTTTTCTCACGAATCGGCGGGCTCATCACCCATTTCGCGCCTTCGAAATCCTCCTCATAAACGGAAGCATCCACCAGCAAATACTGCGGACACGTTTCCACGAATACTTTTTGATTTCGTCTGGTTGCCAGTCGTACGGCATTCAGCGCACCTTCGCAGGTCATGTGCACGATGTAGCCGGTACATCCGGTATAATTGAGCATATCTAAAAATCGTGCGCTGGCTTCTGCTTCGGTAACCTCCGGCTGCGACAGATAATGATACAACGGCGCCGTTTTTCCTTCCGAAAGATGTTTCGCAATCAGCCCGTCGATAATATCGCCGTTTGTGGCGTGAACGGTTACAAGGCCGCCGTGCTCTTTTACGACTTTCATCAGCTTTACCATCTGGCCGTCGTCAATCATCAGCGCGCCTTTGTACGCCATAAATGTTTTGAAGGATGTGATACCTTCTTCCTCAATAAATTCTACGACTTCTTTAGCTACGCTTTCGTTAAAATCGGTGACCGCCATGTGGTAGGAATAATCCCCGATGGCTTTCCCCTCTGATTTTTTCTGCCACGTTTTCAGCGCGTTCCGGAGCGAATCGCCCTGCGTCTGAAGGATGAAATCGATCACCGTGGTGGTTCCGCCAAACAGCGCGGCGCGGGTTCCGGTTTCGTAATCATCGGAGGAAAACGTGCCCATAAACGGCATTTCGAGATGCACATGCGGATCAACACCTCCGGGAAATACGAGTTTTCCGGTTGCGTCGATGACTTTGTCAGCCTTGTGCGGGAGATTCTTTCCGATGGCAGAAATTTTGTCTTCTTCGATAAACAGATCCGCGATGTAATCCTCCGCGGCGGTAACAATTCTACCGTTTTTAATTAATACAGACATATTTCAGAGTTGATTTATGATCATTAAAATTAGTTGGATATATCAGCCTGAAGTAACGGGGTGCCGCGCATCATGAAATAGTAGATGGCAAAAGCGGCACCGAATCCTGTAAACCAGGAGAGGCTGTATAAAAAGCTGAGCGCCGGAATCCAGAAGCCTGCCAGCGCAACGAGAATACCTCCGAAAAGCGCGACCATGGCGGCTTTATTGAAACCTGATCCCCCGAAGGCGTACATCCCGTCAGTTTTGTAGAGTTCGTGCAGCGCCAGCGTTTTATTCCGCACGATCCAGTAATCACAGATGATGATACCGAGAACCGGCCCGAGCAATCCGCTGATGAAAACGAGAATGGCGCCGAGGTCGTCCATCAGCCACCATGGACAGGTGAGAATAGCCACGATACCCGCAATCAGCCCGCCGGTGCGGAAGTTTAGCTTTTGAGGCAGAACGTTGGCGATGGCGTTTGCCGGTGCGATCACGTTTGCCGCGATATTGGTACTTAGCGTGGCGATGATGAGAGCGATCTGGGCGAAAATCACAACAACGGGCGACTCAAACCGCGCAACCAGAGACGCCGGATCCCAGGGCGTATCTTCCACAATGAGAATATCGTGGAACGAGATAACGGCGGCGCTTGTAACAAAAATGGAAACGAAAGAGAAGAAGGTCATGGTCGTCGGAAGCCCGAGAAACTGACCCTTGATCTGATCCGACTGACTTTTGGAAAGCTTGGTGATATCCGAAATACTGATGGCCATCGTAGCCCAAAAACCTACCATCGCCGTAAACCAGATGAGGTACATCCAGATTGGTGGAGTTTCTTCCTGTAAAGCGCTCGGAATTACGGCAACCACGCTGGATAAAACCTGATCCTGATTTCGGGCCTGCACAAGAACGGGCTGCTGACCGCTGCTGAAAAGAGATGAGTAGGGGATTTCGAGCTGCATCCGGTCGGAGTAAACGGGCTGCCAGCCCAGATCCGTCAATCCTTCTGAAGTCGGGATTTTTACGTTTACATCGGTCGCCTTGTGGTTGCCCTCGATGTCGGTTATAAAACGGAGCGTGAGATCGTAATGATCAGACTCGGACTCAGAGGCCGTGAGCGTGGCGGTCGTCATTTGAAGCTGGCGGCCCTGCTCAAGCACGCCGAAAAAGCTGCCCGCGTTCTGATATCCCCAGACAATTAAAACCACGCCGATGAGCAGCAAAATCGGAGCCGAATACTTTTCCAGCCACTTGATCGACTCCGTTCCTTTCCAGATGAAATAGATGTTGATCAGCCAGAAAATACCAAATCCGACGAACTTGCCGACATCCAGCTCAGGCGATCCCGACTGGCCGGTTATCACGTTGAAAATCGAATAAAATGCGAGGCCGCCAACCCAGGTCTGAATCCCGAACCAGCCGCAGGCGATAATTCCGCGAACCAGTGAGGCGATATGAACACCGTGAATGCCAAAACTCGCGCGGCCGAACACCGGAAATGGAATGCCGTACTTCACGCCGGCGTGTCCGCTCAGAACCATCGGAATCGTAATCACAAAATTAGCCACGGCGATAATAATCAGCGCGGCTTCCCAGCTGAGGCCCGAGCGAATCATGCCCGAAGCCAGAAGATATGTGGGGATACAAACCGCCATTCCGACCCAAAGCGCCGTCATGTCGCCCATTGTCCACGTACGCTCCTCAACCGGAAGCGGAGCCATATCCTCACCGCTCAGCGGCGAGTCAAGAAGTTCAGGAGGTAGTTGGAGGTTTTCTTTCATAAAACGGTTTGGAATTCAGAATTCAGAATTCAAAATTCAAAATGGAAAGATTTTGGTATTGAAATTATTAGGTGTTTGGGAAACATTCTGAATTCTGAATTTTTTAATTCTGAATTAATCACAGTATTCGTCGGCGATGGCGCAGGCTTGAGAGATAATGTCCAGGCCTTCGTCGATTTGTTCTTCGGTTACAATTAGCGGGGGAGCGGTGAAAATCCAGTTCCAGCGTACGAACGTGAACATGCCGGCTTCACGCACTTTCGCGGCCATGCGGTTGGTGGCTTCCATGTGTGCCGGTTTGGCATTCCAGGGCGTTACCGGTTCTTTGGTTTCACGGTTTTTCACCAGCTCGATGCAGCCCAGGAGTCCCGTATTGCGGAAATCCCCGATGGAAGGATGCTTGTCTTTCAGCTCCTTCACGCGATACTCAATATATTTGCCCATTTTGGCCGCATTTTCGACCATATTTTCTTCTTCCATAATGCGGATGTTCTCAATCGCAGCGGCGCAGGATACGGCGTGAGCGGAATAGGTGAGGCCTATGACCATAGGCTGGCTCTCATAGTTCTTTGCGATGGCGTCTGAAACCATCACGGCGCCAAGCGGCAGGTAGCCGGATGTTAGCCCTTTTGCCATACACATAATATCCGGCTCAACTCCGTGATGCTCCACGGCAAACATTTTGCCGGTGCGGCCAAAACCGCTCATTACTTCATCGTCAATCAGCAGAATTCCGTATTCATCGCAAATTTTGCGAACCAGCTTCCAGTAATTCGGCGGATATTTGATACAGCCTGATGAACCCGATTCGCCCTCAAGCATAATCGCGGCAACGCTGTCCGGGTTTTCATATTTGATAACCTGCTCAAGATTTCGCGCAGCCATTTCGCCGCACTCCTCCATCGAAGAAGAATTCCACGGACAGCGGTAGAAATAAGGATTCTCAACATGAATCATATTCGGCACACCCTGGCTGTCCACCGGAAATTTACGGGGATCGCCGCCGGCCGAAATCGCACCGTAAGTCGCGCCATGATAGGAGCGGTACTGCGTAATAATCTTGTGGCGCCCGGTGTACATTCGCGCAATTTTGATCGCATTCTCAACCGCCTCAGCGCCGCCAAGCGTAAAAAACGTCTTATTCAGCGAAGCAGGCGCAATCTGCGAAAGCTTATGCCCCAGAACCCCGCGCGCATCCGTAACCATCCCCGGAAAAACATAGCTCACCTGCTCCATCTGCCGCTGAACCGCCTCCGTAATCCGCTGATCCCCATGGCCAATATTCACATTCATCAGCTGCGAAGAAAAATCGATGTACCGCTTCCCCGCCTTATCATACAAATAAACACCCTCCGCCCGATCAATATGAATCGGATTTAGCCCGGATTGTTTGCTCCAGGAGAAGAGGGTATGTGTGAGGTTTTGGTCGAAAGTTTGAGACTCTTGTATCATATTTTTACGGGTTGCGGGTTATCGGATTTTCCAGTTTTGTTCGGCGTAAGTAATGAACCGGTTGATTTTGCCTCCCAGGGTTTCATATTTGTTTATAAGATCATCCGGGGGAGAATCCGGAAAGTGAATTTTGCCGATTGACCTTAAATGATTTATCGTTTCATCGCAGGAGGCGTGGGCGAATATGAGAAACCGGATGAACTCATCCTTGTATCTCCTTCTTCCGTATCCTTCAACGATGTTTGATCTTATACTTTGAGCTGATCTTCGAATCTGGCTTCCTTGTTCATAGAGTTCATATTTGGGTAGTTTCAGTGGAAAATCATGAATCTCAGCTGCGTACTCAAAAGCCAGAGAGTAGATTTCAAGGTCACGGTAACTTTTCATTCCAATTTGATTAGTTGAGCATTCCTGAAAACCTGCAACCTGAAACCCGAAACTCTTTCTTATTAGCTCATCCAGTTTGTTCTTGCTTCAGGGTTCCATTTAACGGTGGTTTTTTTGTTTTGCGTCCAGAATTCGATGGAGCTTTTTCCGGTGATGTCGCAGACGCCGAATTTGGAGTCGTTCCAGCCGCCGAACGGGAAGGGTTCGCGGGGTACGGGTACTCCTATGTTTACGCCTACCATGCCGGCGCTGGCGCGTTCCATCACTTCTTTGGCTGCGCCGCCGCTCTGGGTGAACACGGCCGCGGCGTTTCCGTAGCCGGAGCTGTTTTCGATGGTGATTGCATCATCCAGGCTTTTGGTGCGGATGATGGAAATCACCGGCCCGAATACTTCTTCTTTGGCAATGGCCATATCGGGCGTTACGTGATCCACAACGGTTGGCCCGACGTAATATCCGCCTTCTTTGCCTTTTACAACGGCGTTACGGCCGTCCACGAGAACCTTTGCGCCGGCAGCTTCGGCTTCTGTAATATACTTTTCGATCCGCTCTTTGGCTTCTTTGCTGATCACCGATCCGAGGGTATCGCCAGGCTTTACCTTATTGGCTTCCTCCACCATTCGGTTTACAATGTGATCCACCTTATCCACGCCGACCATTACTGCGGCGGCCATACAGCGCTGACCCGCGCAGCCCGACATCGAGGCAATCACGTTGGATGCGGTCATTTCTTCGTGTGCATCAGGCAGGACAATGAGATGGTTTTTTGCTCCTCCGAGCGCAACGCAGCGCTTCAGGTTGGATGTGGCACGCTGATAGACAATTTTTGCCACTTTTGTGGATCCCACAAATGAAACAGCCTTTATCTCAGGATGATCACAAATAGACTCCACGATTTCCTTTCCGCCATTGACGATATTAAATACGCCGTCGGGAAGTCCCGCTTCCTTCAAAAGCTCCGCAATGCGGATTGAGCTGAGCGGTACCACTTCAGACGGTTTCAGAATCATGCAGTTTCCGAGCGCGATTGCATTGGGGATGGTCCAGTGCGGCACCATATTCGGGAAGTTGAACGGCACAATAGAAGCCACAACGCCCAGAGGTTTACGATCAAGCCGGACTTCCACGCCACGGCTAACCTCTTGAATTTCATTGGACACAATCTGAGGAAGCGAACACGCAAATTCGGTAAGCTCAATGCTTTTGTCAACCTCTGCCTGGGATTCGCCCCACGTTTTGCCGTTTTCGATGTGGCAAATTTCGGTGAGTTCATCGCGGTGTTTGGCCAGCAGTTCGCGGTATTTGTACAAAACCTGAACCCGCTCCTTAAGCGTACGCGAAGACCACTCCGGGAAAGCAGCCCGCGCGGCTTGAACAGCAGCATCAAGCTCCTGCGGCGAAGAAAGGGGGACGGTAGAGATTTTTTGTCCGTCGAGAGGGCTGTACACATCCATCCGGTTTCCATTACCGGAGACAAACACGCCGTTTATAAAATTTCTGGTTTCGGTGAGTTTACTTAAAGTCGTTTCCATAGGTAAGACAGGTCTTGAAATTGTTGAAAGATACTGGATGAGTTGTGAGTCGAATCGTAATTAACGAAAATTAAATCCATTAATAAACCGCCTGATAAGGTTAGGCTGTTTATTTCCGATATGTTTGACTGAATGGTTTACCACGCCGCAACAAAGCCTGACGAAAGTAATCTTTTTAGTCCTGATTTCGGGACTAACAATTAACAATTTCTTAACAATAAATGAAAATATAATTTTTGCGCCCGTGGGAGTGTAGATCGGCGACGTGCGATGGTGAAGGATTCGAAGATTTGATGATTTGATGATTTGATGATTCGCCAGTACATGAATGGAGCCGGGAGGGATTTCAGATCAGCGACGTGCAATTAGTGATTTGCGTTTTTTTTCGATTTGGAGATCATCGATGGTCGCAGAACTTGCTCCGGATGGAGCAACACGTCTGTAGCCAATGCGAAAGACGCGTTAAAAATGGCCCGGGTTGAGATGGTGCAAATGATTTCTGAACGTAACCGAAGGGCCCCGAGGGATTTCAGATCAGCGATATGCGATTAGTGATCTGAGATTTTTTTGGATTCGAAAATAGTCGCCGGTCGCAGAACCGACCCCGAAGCGGGTCGAATACGATTAACCCCGGATGCAGAAGCCGCAGCGCTTTGGCAAGGCTTTGAAATCCGGGGTTAACAAAAGAGCCCCCAAATGGCCCGAGCTAAGATACTACTAATGATCAGGATAGTAATCGAAGGGCCCCGAGGGATTTCAGATCAGCGATATGCGATTAGTGATCTGAGATTTTTTGGGGATTCGAAAATAATCGCCGGTCGCAGAACTGACCCCGACCCGCGTAACCCGAAACTCTCCTATATGGCACCGCCGCAGATATTAACGGGATGATGTGCATGGAGCGTTGGTAAGCGTACTCAACGAACCCGCAACTCTTCTACCCGCGTAACTCTTCTAATTCTCCCCGTAAAACCGTTCTCTCAGTTCCTGAACGTAAACTCCTACATCGTTGCGGAGTTCGTGAAGACGGGCGTGGGTTGTCTGGTAGTCGATTTGTTTGAAAATGCGGGATTTGCGCATGGTCTGAAGCGTATTCAGGGCGCGGTTGGCTGCGTAGAGCGCTTTTTTGGAGTAGGCGATGTTTCCGCCGAGTACGTCCTGTTCGAAGCCGAGGGCGTATCCTGCGGCAATTTTTGCGCTGATTTGCAGCACATCAGAAATAAACAGGTTGAAATCATCCTGGGTTGCGGCACGGGAGCGCATATCCACACTGCGGAGCAGCGACGTGGCCAGCTCGCGCGACTCCTGGTAAATCTCAAGATTTTCGATGGAGCCGTAGTCGGTCGTCGCGTAATCCTCGCTGAGCATTTTCCAGTCTTCGCCGTCGTCGAAATCCTCTTCGTCATCGTCGCTCATGAGGTCGTCGAAGTCGAATTCATCGGCATCGAAATCATCGCGGTCGTATTCGTCGAGAAACAGGCCGTCATCTTCATCGTAATCTTCATCATCCCAGTCATCATCGTCGGGGAAGTAGGCATCCTCGAACATCAGCTCTTCTTCAATGAAAGCATCGATGGCGTCCTGTTCTGATGATGATTCCTTCAGCAACTTGTACCATCGGGGATTTTCTTCACCAAAAGTGGTTTCAAGAAATTCCCTCAGCTGCTCAGTTTTTTGTTCGATGTGATTAATATGGGATTCCCACTGGTGTTCATCCCAAATGTCGTCAAAAGGGTTTTCTTTCATGTAGTACCGTTAGGATAGTTCGGAAAGAAGATACCAATAAAATCAGACTGAATAAATGGAAGATTTTTATAAATCAGAGTGCTTCCAGCAAACCTGTAATCACTTGTGTGAGTTTTGGTTCCGCGATATCGGCGGCTGCAAGAATTTCACTCATCTGAACAGGCTTGAGCGCATCGGGGAAACATTCGTCGGTGATGGCGGAAACGCCGAGTACTTTCATACCCATGTGGACTGCTGAAATGACCTCGGGAACGGTGCTCATGCCAACTACATCCGCACCAATCTGGCGCATAAAGCGGTATTCCGCACGGGTTTCAAGATTCGGACCCTGAACGGCAACGTACACACCCTGATGCATCTTAATACCTTTATCAAGCGCCACTTTTTCAGCAAGCTCAATCAGCGATTTGGTGTAGGGTTCGCTCATATCCGGGAAACGAACGCCGAGTTCATCGTCGTTTGCACCCACAAGCGGGTTGTCGCCCAGCATGTTGATGTGATCAACAATACACATGATATCGCCCGGCTTGTAGTTCGGGTTCATTCCGCCGGCGGCGTTGGAAACGAGCAGCGTGTGGCATCCCATAGCCTGCGCCACGCGAACCGGAAAAACGAGCTGCTGCATGGTGTAGCCTTCGTAAAAATGGAAACGGCCCTGCATGGCAACGATCTTTTTCCCGCCAAGGGTACCAAAACGGAGTCTTCCGGAGTGGCTTTCCACGGTGGAAACCGGGAAATGGGGGATATCTGCGTAAGAAATGCTGGTGATGGTTTCCATCTGCTCGGCGAGGCGCCCCAGGCCGGTGCCAAGAATTACCAGATATTCCGGTTTGAAATCGGTTTGAGAAGAAATGTAATCAACGGCTTCCTGACGTTTTTTTCTGAATTCAGCTACAGAGTCAATAGACATAA
>PXAI01000061.1 GCA_003567135.1 Balneolia bacterium
AACAGCATCCCGCAGGATTCTCTTCCGATGATTCCGGAAACCGTTCGGCTGGCTCACATCGTAGCCATCCCGCCTCCGATGCAGGAAGCGCGTCAGGCTGCACGTCAAAAAGCCGGCGCACTGCGTGACTCCCTCCTAAACCACGGCGCTGATTTCGAAGAGCTTGCCCGCCGTCACAGCCATGGCCCCGGAGCTGCCAACGGCGGATTTCTCCCGATGATGCCCATGAGCGACCTCGTTTCTGAATACTCAGCCGCCGCCGCAGCCCTTCAGCCCGGAGAGATTTCTGAAGTCGTTGAAACCCAGTTCGGTTTTCACGTAATTCGTCTGAACCGCAGAGTCGGCGATCAGATTGAGACTAATCACATTCTCATTCAGGTTCAGGAAGATCAGGCCGATGAACAGGCCGCGATCACAAAACTTGAGGCTATACGCGACAGCGTGGAAACGCAGGGCAAATCCTTTTTCGACATGGCCAGAAGATATTCTGAAGATAAAAACACGGCACCGTTTGGAGGCCGCCTCTCCAATCCTCAAACCGGCCAGAGAAGACTTGCTGTTAACGAAATTGATTCAGACCTGTACCGCACCGTTCTCCTGCTGGATGATCCGGGCGATATTTCCGAACCGCGATCTTTCACTACCGGCGAACGTGATAACCGCCGCAGAGCATACCGCATTGTGAAGCTGATTGAGCGGATTCCTGAGCACCTTGCAAATCTGGAGCAGGATTACGAAATCATCGAAAACTTTGCGCGTCAGCAGAAAACTATGCAGGAATTTGATAAATGGCTTCGTGAAATCAGAGAAGAAGTTTATATAGAATACCGGATCGATTCACCCTACGCTTCGCGTTAAGCAGGCATCGAAAACAGTTTTAAACCGGTAATTCAGGATTTTAATTATTAAACAGAACACATGACGCTCAACAGCAAAGAAGCCGAAAAGGCCGCCGCGGATTTTCATAAAGCATTTTATGACCTCAGAAGTGAAATCAGCAAAGTAGTCGTCGGGCAAACGCATATTGTTGATAATCTGCTTATCAGCCTTTTTTCGAGAGGACACTGCGTTCTGATTGGTGTGCCCGGCCTTGCTAAAACGCTTTTGATTCGTACGCTGGCCGAAACCCTGAACCTCACGTTCAGCCGGATCCAGTTCACGCCCGATCTTATGCCGGGTGATATCACCGGAACAGAAATTATTGAGGAAGACCGCACCACCGGCGAGAAGAAGTTCCGCTTTTTTAAAGGCCCGGTTTTTGCCAACATCGTGCTTGCGGATGAGATCAACCGTACGCCTCCCAAAACGCAGGCCGCGCTTCTCGAGGCGATGCAGGAATACAGAGTAACGGCCTCGGGAACAACATACGATCTGGAGCAGCCTTTCTTTGTTCTGGCTACGCAAAACCCTATCGAGCAGGAAGGAACCTATCCTCTGCCCGAAGCGCAGCTCGACCGTTTTATGTTCAACCTCTGGCTCGATTATCCGGGCTTTCAGGATGAGATGGAGATTGTCAGCCGCACCACCAAGCCTTCTGATGTAAAGCTGAAGTCCATTTTAACGGCGGAAGAAATCATCAAATTTCAGAAGCTGACGCGTGAAGTTCCGGTGCCGGACAGCGTTCTTGAGCACGCCGTGAAAATTGTGAACATGACGCGTCCTGCCAATGAACTGGCTCCTGATTTTGTGAAACAGTACATGACCTGGGGAGCCGGCCCGCGTGCTTCACAGTATCTTATTCTCGGCGGTAAAACGCGCGCGCTTTCACAGGGACGCTTCAACGTTACCGAGGAAGATGTGAACGCAATTGCCATTCCGGTACTCAGGCACCGAATCGTAAATAACTACGCCGCAGAGGCCGAAGGAATCAAGCCACAGGATCTGATTACCCGCATACTGGAGCATGTCTGATCCCCGTTTCAGCATTCACCTCAACATCTGAGAACGAAACATGATCAGCGGATTTGAATCCGATATTGCCATCCTGCTTCTTTTTGTAAGTATCATTGCTTCATACCTTGTTGCATGGTGGACATACGGCGCCGCGGATCAGCTTCCGAAAACCGCCCGCTACGGCAACATTTTTCTGCGCGGCACGGCCATTCTGATTCTCCTGCTGCTACTCTTCAATCCCGCCGTTGAGCGAACCGAATCCGAGCTCCAGCGAAATAATATCGCAGTCCTGATGGATAACTCGCTGAGCGTCACCATCAATAAAGGTGACTGGGACGGCGAAGAATCGTACCGCGAAGTAATCAGTCAGCTTCCTGTTGATGACCGCGATGAAGTAAACTATCACGTGTACGGATTTGATTCGAGGCTCTTCCCCACCACGCTCGACTCCCTCCCGCTAAACGGAACCACGACCGATATCCACCGGAGCGTCTCAGGATTATTTCAGCGGGATACAGTGCACGATGCGGCGATTCTGGTTACGGATGGCATCGTGAATCGCGGCCGTGATCCCCTTTCCATGATTGTTTCAGGCGGAATACCCTTTTACACCGTAGCCATTGGCGATACAACCCAGCTTCGGGATGTGCTCGTGAGAAACGTATTTCACAATGAAACGGCCTACACAAATTCCAGAATGCCGGTTACGGTTGAGGTGTTGAACGACGGCCTTCCGGACGAAGACATCCGCGTAAACTTGTACAGAGACGGAAACCTTGAGGATCAGAAATCCTTTCGCACGACCGAAAGCCGCTCGGTTCACACGCTTGAGTTTGAGGTTGCTTTTGTAGATCCCGGCACGAAACGATTCCGCGTGGAAATTCCCGAAGTTGATGGCGAATGGACGACCGCCAACAACACGCGCTCTTTTGTGGTCGAAGTAAATGATGATCAGATCAACATTTTGCATATTGCGTTTGAGGTTCACCCTGATGTGAGCACGGTCAGGAATATGCTTGCTTCTGATGAAAGCGTGAACCTGAACCGGTTAACCTGGCTTCGCGAAGACCGCTTTATTGAAGGATCGCTTCCATCCAGAGCCGATACGCTGGATTTGATTGTGCTTCAGGGTTTTCCCAATGAGTTCGTGCCCGATTTCGTAGCTCAGGAAGTGGCTTCGCTGGCATCGAATACTTCTCTGATGATATTGTCGTCGCCGGGCATGCAGACTGAACGATTGACGAATTTACTTTCAAACGCCAATCCCCTTCGACCGTCTGGACAAAATACTTCATCGGAGCCGATACAGTTTTCCGTTCGGCCTGAAGCTGTCGATCATCCCATCATGGAACTTCAGGAAGCGGATTTATCGCGTACGCCAAATCTGGGAGGATTTTTCAGGGATATGGAAGCCTCCGGCGACAGCCGTATTCTGATGAACGCCATGTTCCGCGGATCAGATACGGGTTTGCCAATACTTGCGGTTCGTGAACTCGGCAATCAACGGATTGCACAGCTGAATGCGCATCACCTCTTTCGCCTGCAGCAGCACACCGATTCCGATACCAGGGAATTTCTCCGCGGACTCATTCTCAATATGGCCGACTGGGCCAGCACGGAACCCGATGACCGCTTGCTGGTCATTCGCCCGACCTCCTCCAGTTTTGAGGAAGGCGAACCGGTTACGTTTCAGGGCACGCTCGTTAATGAAAGCGGTCAGCCCGAAACGCGCGGCCGGGTTGAGCTGAGTATCACCGATGAAGATGGTGAATCCTACTCCTACACCATGCAGCACCGCGGTAACGGCCGTTTCTCCCTTGAAACCCAAAGCTTTCCAGCCGGAGAATACGAATGGGAAGCCGATGCCTATCGCGGAAACGATCGCATAGATGAAATCTCCGGCCGCTTCAACGTAAACGAAACCAACCTCGAATTCACCGACACCGTCCGCCGCGACGACCGCCTCCGCCTCATCGCCTCCGAAACCGGCGGCGCCTTCTTCGTCTTCGACGATATGGCCGCCCTCAGAGACTCCCTCCAGTCAGCCGGCCTGCTCGATTACCGCGAAGAACGGTTTACCTCCGTGATGCGGTTCCACCGAAGCCTCTTCTGGTTTATGATTGTGCTGGTGCTGTTTACGACCGAATGGGGAATTCGGAAGTGGCATAATATGCCTTGAGGGAATTCAGAGTTCAGAATTCGAGTATTCAGAATGGTGGTTTGCTGATGAATCTAAGTGAACTGCCCCCTTTATTAATTGGTCAAAATGATAATTTGAACCTTTTTATTGCTAAGATTGGGCGCTGTTTCTTCAGTCTGCTGTTAACTCTTTGGCAATAATCTCTGCCTGTTTCAGTACCGTTTCTGTTGCCAGTTTTTGCATGTCTGGTGGATAGCCATATTGTCTTAGCGTTCGTTTGATGATGACTTTCAGTTTTGCCCGGACACTTTCCTTAATTGTCCAGTCGATGGATGCGTTTTTCTTAACCCTTTCTGTCAGTATTACTGCGAGTTCTCTGAGTTTATCTTGCTGCATGAGTTGCTTTGCACTTTCGTTATTTGCAACTGCTGTGTAAAAAGCATATTCAAAATCAGAGAGTCCAAGGTATTTCGCTTCACTGTCCATTTTAACAATCTCCTTGCTGAGATTGATCAGTTCTTCCATCACTTCCGCAGCTGTCAAAATCTTGTTGTGGTACTTTTTGATGGAATTCTCCAACATTTCTTTGAGCGACTTGCTCTTAACCAGATTCTTTTTGGAACGTGCCTTTATCTCGTCATTAAGTAGCTTTTTCAAAACTTCCAGCGCCACATTTTTGTGTTCCATTCCTTTCAGTTCCATCAGAAAGTCTTCCGATAGAATGGAAATGTCAGGTTTCTTAATTCCTGCTGCATCAAACACATCAATCACCTGTTCTGAAACCAAAGCTTGATCTATGACTTGTCGGATGGTGGTTTCAATTTCTTCGTCCGTTCTTCCTGTGCCTGTACTGTCAAACTTGGCTAATCTTGCCTTAACTGCCTGAAAGAATGAAACTTCATCCTTTACGTCCATGGCCTGTTCATGCGGAACGGCAATTGCAAAAGCTTTCGAAAGAGCTGTTACTTCAGTGATGAAACGTTTCTTGCCATCTTCCAAGCCGAGAATGTGTTCTTCGGCAGCTAAGATCATGGAAAGCTTCTTATCGGTTTCTGCCTGAAAGTAATCTTCGTAAGGGAATCCATTAAACATCTGGGAAACGACTTCCATCTTTTCAAGCATTAACTTTACTGCTTGTTCCTGGGCTATGGTCGGATCTCCTTTTCCACCTGCATCTGAGTAGAAGGAAAGTGCCTTTTTCAAGTCAGAAGCAATGCCCAAATAGTCCACTACCAAACCACCGGGTTTGTCTTTGTAAACACGATTAACCCTTGCAATAGCCTGCATCAGGTTATGGCCTTTCATGGGTTTGTCAATGTACAGCGTGTGCATACTGGGCGCATCAAATCCTGTAAGCCACATATCCCGAACGATCACCAGTTTCAATTCATCTTCCGGGTCTTTCATGCGATCGGCAAGGGCTCTGCGTTGTTGCTTGGTGGTGTGGTGTTTGGCGATTTTGGCTCCATCAGAAGATGCAGAAGTCATAACGACCTTAATCACGCCTTTGTCCAAATCATCAGAATGCCAGTCGGGTCTTATTTTGATAATCTCATCATACAATTCAGCAGCTATGCGTCTTGACATGGCGACAATCATTCCCTTACCTTCAAATACTTCCTGTCGCTGATTGAAATGCTCAATAATATCGTTGGCAACATTCTTAACTCGGTTTTCACT
>PXAI01000270.1 GCA_003567135.1 Balneolia bacterium
CATCGTACTGCGCTCAGCATTCGGATCAAATGCTGCCATTTGAGCATCACAGGGTTAACCTTCTTGCCACACGAATTATCATGGATTCTTTTTTAGAGGCAGAAACTCCCGATCTGACAGCTATCGAATCGCCCGTTATGATGCTGTTAGGAGAGTGCAGCTATATCCCCAGAAACTACGCCCTGGACTATTTTGACCATTTTTCAATCACACGCAGTCACCTGATCCGCGACGTCGGACACATCCTCTGGGCAACCCCCGAAGGACGCAGTCTCACACATGAATCTATTCTGAGGTTCATCGACGGAAAAGAACCCATCCTGGAAAACAAACCAACCATCGAAACCCGCGATCAGTTTTTTGAAGATGGGTTGTGAGAACGGTGGTTAGATAGATTTTCTCCTATTCATCAAAGTCAAACTCTTTCTGAATTGGAATTAGGCTAGGAAAATCCTGACTCTTCATGTACACGTCTATGGACTTAAGGGCCTCTTCACAAGTTGAAAACCTTCTCTTCAGATAAATTGACTGCTTATCCGGATTCAGAAATCCCGAATACCTTACTTCGAGAGAAGCATTATACAGAATTTTGTATGAATCATAACAATGTTTTTTTACAGGTGATACCGGATCAGAACGGTTTGGGTTGATTACAGCACTCAATCCCTGATGGCTGTCTGATACTTCGATACCTCTCTTTCTCATCAAAGCACGCAGCAGATGCAAAGCAGTATAAAACAAGACCGTAATTTTCCAATCGTAAAATGCACCCGGCAGCTTTGAATGAACCTCACAAAAAAACCGGTAGTTATGAACGGCCTGATTATAATGTTTTTGAACCTCTTTTGATAAATTATCCAATGTCTAATTCTTCTTTGAAATCAGCACCTTCCAATTCTCCAGGCTCTAAAAAAGACAAAATCAGCGGGAAACGTCTCGAAACGGGCGTTTCATCGTATTCCATTTTGTACTCAATGATTTCGGCTTGATTTTCAATATCCTGACTGTTCAGAATTAAAGCGTAGTGCAAATAATTATCGGTTACCCTGTATGCTTTATCAATCAGATGATTCTTTGAATTCAGAAAGTCCAGAAAACCCCTGTGGATCATATCGATGATAGAATTTTCAATAGACTTAAGCGCTTCAAAATTGGATTTAACCGGAGATGTGAACATTTCTTTAACCCCTTCCGCCCATTCAGTAGTAATATTCATCTCATTTAACCTGGCCCCAAGTGATGCCTCTTGGTACATTTCACCCATCATCTCGCGTATGATTTCGAGTGCTTTTTGAAGATCCTCTTTGGAATGTTCTGAAACTGGGTAAGCAGAAGCCATTTAAAATATTTAGCTTAGATTGTTAACGAATAACTTTATGCAATATAATGCTTGCTCTACAAACGAACAATCTATCGGTTTCTTTTAATTATGGGTGGATTGAAATCCATCTTTGTCGAGAAGCTTGTTGTTTTGGGGGTAAGTTTGCAGACGATCTTATCGACACGAGCCGGTTTCAACCGGCTACTAAAAAAGGTTTCACTTTCAGATAATTAACTCTTGCCCAACGTAAAACTTATGCACGAGTTTTTTGATTTATGAGCCTGATTTAATATCGTATAAGTAGTCTAATACTGAATATTTCCAATTACATTTACTCAACAATCATGATCACATCCAGTCTGCAATCGGGGAATTCTGAATACAGATCAATCACACGTACATTCGCGATTTTCATTATTTCCGCCATCACTCTGCTCATTACATTAGGGTGCGACCCGACGCCGCACACTGATTCCGAATACACCGCTTTTGTGAATGTAACCGTACTTCCGATGGATCACGAAGGGGCTCTGGAAAACCAGACGGTCGTTGTTTCAAACGGCAGAATTTTGGAGATGGGATCTGCCGACGATATCGATGTTCCTTCAAGCGCATACACAATAGATGGCGTAGGACGCTTTCTCATGCCCGGACTGGCCGAGATGCACGGACACATTCCCGGAGAAGATCATCCTGAGTATGCAAAAAACGTATTGTTTCTATATATCTCGAATGGTGTGACTACCGTCAGAAACATGTTAGGAAGCCCGTACCACCTCGAGCTCAGGGACCGCGTTAATGCCGGTGAACTGCGCGGCCCGCGGATTTTTGCGGCCAGTCCGTGGATGCACAACGATCAGGTTCCGGAAAATGATGACGTCCGGGAGCTGGTCAAAGAATACGCCGAAACCGGATTTGACCTGATAAAAATGGGAAGCATTTCCCCCGATCGTTACCAGGTGATGGCCGAAACCGCGCATGAAGTCGGCATTCCGTTTGCCGGACATATACCGCCGGGTGTTGATCTGGAGGGTGCCATCGCGGCAGGACAAGTTTCCATCGATCACTTCGACCGCTATGTGGAGTTTCTGGCTGATGTGAACTCGGCGGAGGTCAGCACCGGATTTTTTGGCAGTTCCGTAATGGATCAGGTGGATCGCTCGCGTATTCCGCTGGCCGTGCAAAAAACCGTTGATTCTGGAATCTGGAACGTGCCCACGCTCAGCCTGATAGAGCACCTCGCTACCACCGAACCCGGCGAAGAAATGATTGAGTGGCCCGAAATGCAGTATATGCCGCAGGACGTTCTGGACGGCTGGGTTGAGTTCAAAAACAATATCCAGGCCCGGGATGATTTCCAGCAGGATACCGCTCAGGAGATGGTCAGCCTCCGGCAGGAACTGCTGCGTGAGTTACATGCAGCCGGCGCGCCGATTGCGCTGGGTTCCGACGCTCCTCAGTTTTTTAACGTGCCCGGATTTTCCATCCATCATGAAATGCGCATGATGGTCGACGCCGGGCTCACCCCGTTTGAAGTCCTCGAAACCGGCACCCGAAAACCGGCCTTCTACTTCGGCATGGAAGATGATTTCGGAATCGTAGCCCCCGGCATGCGCGCCGACCTGATTCTGCTCAACGCCAACCCTTTTGAAGACATCGCACACGTAAAAGACCGCACCGGCGTAATGGTCAACGGCCGCTGGTTCTCCGAAGAAGCGATTCAGGATGAGCTTAGGAGAATGAGCCGGTCGAATTGATTATTGTTTACGGCGTATTGAAGAGTTGCAGGTTGCGGGGTTCGCGATTGAATACTGACTACGGTTCGAAGATGGTAGCCATTGGTGAATGTTACGGGTTTCGGGTTTTTCGCGAATTTTAACATTATCGCCCCAAAAGCCACCCAAAGCCGTCATCCCACAATCGGGATTGGAAGCTATTTAGGAACAGATGGTTATACGATATGATGCGGCGGCCTTTAGACGTCCCGACCCTTCGGGAGATCTTCCAGCATGAAGTTTGGACAGATTTTTTAGGGTTATAAATAGTCGCCCGAAATGGAATTCTCGCTTGGGGAAACACTTATCGGTAGCAGATCATAAATTTCGGCTCAGGAAACAAACCTGACTTGTTTCGAAAACCAGCCAGGTTTTGGTGCTAAAGGCTAATCATTCCGGATGCCGGGAATATAGCCACTGAGAACCATCCGCAAATTTTACGATCACCTTTTTGTTCCGGCTCTTCGGCACCATGGTAGGGGCGAAAAATTTTTCGCCCCTACCATCGCGGGTCGTTTTGATACACCTTTTCCGCTGCACTACAGACATGTTGCTCCATCCGGAGCAAGTTCTGCGACCGGTGAATATCCCAAAACCGAAAAAACCTCAAATCACTAATCGAACATCGCCGATCTGAAATCCCTCTGCCTCTTTTTCACACACCAATAATTATCGCCTTAATTCGCTCATCGGCGGGTTTTACTTGCGGGAGATTGTCCAGAATGTGATTCAGGTCTGCTTCCGGGATAGGATTATCCGCCAGATAGCTGTTTACATCCTGCAGGCGGATGTTGTGGTTTTTGCGTGAGCGGCGCTCTTCTTCCAGCCAGTGTATCAAAATCGGTTGAGCGATATCCAGCCAGCGATTGGCGAGTTCATAGTAATCCACCGTACCCGCACCGAACTTTCCTGAGGCAATGTTATTCAAGTCTCTCACTTTAAATTGCCATGATTTTGACTGATCATTCGCATTTTTCAACCATTTCGGCAGAATCTTCTTCATCTGGTTTAACGCGTTTTTCTTTTTGTTGGGCAGCGTTTCCTGTTCGTGTTTAATCAGCCAGTTGGCCATCTGTTTTAGCTGCGCTTCAGCGTCTTTATCAAACGGCATCGGTTCAGATTCGGGAAGATATTTCCGCAAATAAGTCACAATCTCGTTAATTTCCTGAACCGTCTTTTTCTTTCCGGTGCGCAATACCCAGTAGGGCGCTGAAATTCCGGCATTTTCCACGGCGGCAAATACGAACGGTTCCCCGGTTTTTATCACGCTGATCCACGCGCCTTTCTGTTTTTCGCCAAGATCCAGCGCCTGATTGTACGCTTCTTCGCTGATCAGCATTTTTTCTCCGGATACCAGTGCCCGCATTGAGCTGAACGCATCCTCAAAACCCTCCCACGAACGGTCTTCCTCCTGATGCTTTTCCAGCGCCTCAATGACCTGCTCGGCGCTAAGCGTTTCCTCCTCAAATCTTGTTGAACGCTCGGTCATTTCATCCGGCAGGCGGATATTGCTCCCGATCAGGCTTTCCACCATCTGATGCCGCTGGAAAAAGTTGCGATCCGTTTTAAGACGAAAAGCATCAGAATCATCCGGCCAGTAAACAGATACCTTTTTGTGGGGGCTGTCCATGCGCTCAACGCGGCCAATCCGCTGTTCCGCAATCCGGATGACCGACGGCATATCCAGAAAAATGACCGCGCTGGCGCGCTGCAGGTTTACTCCTTCAGCGAGTGCATCGCTGCACAGTGCCGCCATTTTATTCGCCTCAGCCTCAAGTGCAAACGACTCCTTGAGCAGTTTTTTGGTGCTTCCTGTGCTTCCTGTAACCACCATCGCTTTTTTTCCATAGCCCATCTCGTTCAGAATCTGATTCATCAGGTTCAGGGTGATAAGCGCGGTATCAAATACCAGAATCATGCCTTCCTGATCGATCAGCTCCGTGATCTTTTTTGCCTTGCCCCGTTCCCGCCGGTCGCTAATGCGGATTGCAAAGTTCGCAATTTCAGTGAGCAGTTTTTCCTCACGCTCACAGCAGGCTCTCCACTCTTCCGGTTCATTTAAAAAGTCCGGCAGCTTAATGGTAAGATTGGTTTTCGGAGGTCTTTTCTTTAGCTCACGAACTTTATCAAGAATATTCCCCGTATTTCCGGTTTTGAAATCTTTGATGCCAAACTGCTTCATGGCTTCCTCCGTACCCAGCAGATGCTCCACCAGCGCGGCCCGGCTCGACCGGAGCATATTCCGGATGTTGTACCGCGTTAGCGCCGGCGCCATCGAAAGTCGCTTTTTAAGAAATGCCTTCTGCCGCTCATTCGTTGAGCGGTCATATCCGTCGGCTTTCAGCGTAGCCAGATAGATCACGCCGGTGAGCTGTTTTACGCGTTTGTCGATCTCATTGGCCAGACGGATGTCTTCTTCCGACTCCATCGTTTTATACATTCTGGGTGTACTGACCGGATAGCGGCACAGGCGGTTATGCTCATCCCGATACGACTCCGGCTCCTGATCAATGGCCTCATTCAGATCCTTCTTTGTGCGCCTGACCATAAACCGGTTGATATACCGCTTCAGGCGATCCATTTTTTCCGGAC
>PXAI01000298.1 GCA_003567135.1 Balneolia bacterium
GAAATTAAATATTCAGTCGTAAAATATTTTTGAAATTTATTGCGTTACGGATTTGTATTTGTCCTGAGGATTATTTTATTACCACCTATAAATACTTTATCGAACACATTTGTTCAAAATTCAACAAAATAAACAACATAAGAGTGGCAAGGCTTAACCGGTTTTCGGACGCCAACGCCTCTTTTCTGAAAAATCACCTAATATTTAAATTCTACTTTTATGATCTGGACTGTTGAACTTGCTGCAACTCTTGAAGAAGCACCATGGCCTGCAACCCGCTCTGAACTGATTGAGTGGGCTGAACGCAACGGATGCCCTCAACAGGTGATCGACAACCTTTACGAACTCGACGAAGAAGACGACACGCCATACGAAAATATTGAAGAAATCTGGCCGGATTACATTATGAAAGAAGATTTTTTCCATGGTGAGGAAGACGATGGTTTCGACTACGACGACGTTTAAATGTCATCAAGCCTGATATTTTTAAAATCCTATGATTTTCCGCCTGCACAACCAGCCAGTGTTCGTGCAGGCTTTTTATTTTATATATTCAAAATCTACAATTTTGAGCTGAATTCTTTCTGATTCAGGTTTCAACGAATCTGTCACGATAATCAGCAATTTCAGAATAACACCTCTGCCGGAACAATTTAACCACTGCATGTATAACGGCATCCAATCAAAACCCTCTTCTACTTCTCTTTTCAGGAGTACGGGTGTGTTTTGTTTTTTAGCCGCCATCCTGGTTTCCCTTTTGTTCCTTATCCCGTCTGTACAAGCCTCGTCTTTGCCGGAAATATCAGCAGATAATTTCCCTGTATTAGCTGAGGCATCAGAAGTTGGCGACTTGTTGATACGCAGAGTTCGATTTAACGGGAATAGCGATGTCAGCAACGGCGTGCTGGAAACGGTTGTGAGAACACGCACCAACCGGGAGATTTTTTCCATCCCCGGCGCCACGCTCTGGCTTACATTGCACCGGATCAGTTCTTCCATCGGAGAAGCACCGCGCTATCTGGACCGGGAAGTTTTGGCCAGGGATATCGAGAGAATTAAGGCGTACTACAATTCTGTCGGATTTTTTGATATTGCGGTGGATACAACAGTGACCGAGTATCGTCCGGGGCGTGTTCGCGTAACTTTTGAAATTGATGAAGGCGAACCATACATAATCCGCTCGGTTGCGTACAGCGGTTTTCCTGATTTTGAGGATGATCGCGTTCTGAGCCGTTTTTATTCGAGAAGCAGAATTGCCCGAAACGAGGTAAACGACACCACATTTACCGTCAACCGGCAGTATGATGTAAACATGATCAGCAAGGAACGTACGCGCATTATCGAGATGATGCACCGTAACGGCTACGCGTCGGTTCAGCGGGATTCTGTGCGAACATTTATCAAGCAGGATCAGGAAAATCCGCACGAAATGGATATGCTGATTCGGGTTCGGCCGGGGCACATCTATAAATTCGGCGATTTAAGAATTACCGTAAACGCGCCGGATGCAAGCGAGGGCGATGTGCTGGCTGACACTCTTTCGGGTGAACCTTACACGATCGAACCGTTCAGGCTTATTCAAAAACGGGATAAAGCCGCGCGAATCCGGTCGAATATGCTTCGAAACAGAGTACTCTTTACACCCGGCGAGCAGTTTAACCAAGACATTTTCATGTCCACGGTGAACCAGTTCCAGAATCTCGATATGCTTTCGGTAACCCAGTTCAGCCTGACCGAGGGAAGCGGGCTTCCGGATTACTCTAAAGATTACCTGCCCGTTTTCATCCAAATGCAGACGCTTCCGCGACACCAGCTCCGTTCTGATCTTTTCGGAATGCAGCGACTTGGTTTTGGTGCGGGAGCCGGGGTCAGCTATGTGAACAACAATCTTTTCCGTGGAGCTGAAAGGCTGGAACTGGGCGTGAGAGGCAGTTTTGAGTACGTTCGTGGTTCGACCTCGATTCTTGGCTCGAGCGAGGTGCTCCGAAACCTCGAAGCGAGCATGAATTACTCATTCCCGAAATTCTGGTTCCCGTTTTCCGCATTCAATAACAATCCTGACTTCCTCAATCCGCGAACCACATTCCGGTTCAGTATCGCACAGATCAACCAGATCAACTTTGATGTCCGCGCTAACGTCAGATTCGGACTTCGCTATCAGGCAGATCATGGGAGCACCACGCGAAGTACGCTCGATTTACTCGAAGTGGAATGGTTCGACGCCACAGCTTCAAGCGAATTTATACAAACTATCCGCGAAAACGTGGCAGATTCACTTCAGGTTGATCGGATTCTGGAAGATTTTCGTCCTCAGTTTAATTCTGTTCTCCGCTACACGTTCAGAAACAATGCGACTCACGTTGTTCGCCGGGATGAAGGCTTTTTCCTGGAAACCAGCGTTGAACTTGGTGGTACGCTGCCTTATCTCACAGAGCGCTTTATCATCGGCAGGGATGATCTTCAGAGCTCCATCCCCTCTTTTGTGCCCGGCCGTCAGGATCTACGCTATAGCCAGTTTTTAAAGACATCCTTCGACTACCGAAGTTATCATCCCCTTTCCACAAACACGATATTTGCCTGGCGGGGCTTTGCCGGTTTTGCCTATCCATACGGATTAAACCCGGAAATTCCGCTTAATCAGCGATTTTTTGCCGGAGGCGCAAACGATATTCGGGGATTTGATCCGCTGACACTGGGCCCTGCGGATGTGTCACCAACGGAAATTCCGCTTAACGGAGGCGATATCAAGCTGGCCGGTTTTCTCGAATTACGGCATATGTTTTCGCGAAATTTTATCAACACGAACTGGGTTGTGGCACTCTTCACGGACGTCGGAAACGTTTGGTACGGACCGAGAAGCCGGTTTGATGAGGGTAAGTTTTTCTTCAATCAGTTTTATGATCAGCTCGCCGTCGGTTCGGGAATCGGGCTGCGGCTCGACTGGGAATTTGTTATTCTCAGAATTGACCTGGCATACCAAATTAACGATCTTGGAAACAATACAGCCAACGCGAACTGGAGGCCTGACAGGCTCCATTTTGGAATTGGGCATTCATTCTAAATTTCCAACCCATGTTTAAAAGTAAACTGGTAAAATCGCTCCGGAATCAGGCCAGCATCGTTTTCAATGCGCGCATTTTAAGCACGCTGAAGCCTGCCGAAGCCTACGAATTTTTGCAGCTCTGCCACAAAAGAACCTATAAACCGGGAGAGTACATTTACTATCAAAATGATCCCGGAAACGGGCTGTATATTCTCGAGGAAGGCCGCGTTGAGCTGATTATCCAGGACACCGACGGCACCCAGATCGGGGAAACGTTTATTATCGATCCGCCAGATTCGTTCGGAAATTCCGGGCTGTCGTATGAAATGAAGCGGATGTCATCAGCGCGGGCGATGAGCGAAACCTCCGTACTCGGCTTTTTTGAACCGGATCTCGAAATTCTTCAGAGAAGGCAGCCATCCATCGCCATAAAAATGATGCGCCAGTTTAACCGCGAACTTGGCCGTCAGCTTGAGTTCTCCCTGAAAAAACTGACCGAGCTCAGCAGTCAGCCGGAAGTTAGCCGCCTCTATCTGGAAAGTTATTACAGCGAAAAGGAAGACTAAGCTTCCGATCTTATCATATCCAAACTGACCCCATTTTATTTTGAAAAAAGGTGCCGAAACTGAACTCGTAATTCAGTCAGCTGCTTACGAAGGAAAAGGATTTACTAAACTTGAAGACCGGGCATGCTTCGTAAAAAACTCGGCTCCGGGCGATCGCATCAGGGCAAAGATCATAAGAAAACGCCGGAAGTTTTACGAGGCAACGATGCTGGAACTTATCGAAAAAGGCCCGGAGAGAATTGATCCCAAATGCCGGCATGCGGAAGTTTGCGGCGGATGCTCGTGGCAGCACGTATCCTACGCTGAGCAGCTGCGTTTCAAACGTGAGCACGTGAGAGATCACATCCAGCGCATTGGCGGACTAAAGGAAGTAGAGCCCCTGCCCACCCTGGGCTGCGATTCCCAATTTTACTACCGTAACAAAATGGAATACACGTTCGGTGAACGCAGATGGCTGACGCGCGAAGAAATTGACAGCGGTGTTCCAATCAAGGATAAAGACGTGGCCGTTGGGATGCACGCGCCCGGACGCTTCGACCGGATTCTGAATCTTGAGGAGTGTCATCTGCAGGAAGAAATTTCTTTCAGGATTATGGACTTCCTGCGTAATTACAGCCTGAAGCACGACATCCCGGCCTACAGCGTAACAAAGAAAGAAGGTTTTTTCCGGAACGTGATGATCCGCAGCTCGCACCATACTTCTGATTTGATGGTAAATCTCGTTACGTTTGAGGATGATCCCGAACTGATGGAGAAAGTAAAAGATGCGCTTCTGGAACAGTTTCCAGAGATTACAACGATCGTGAATAACATCAACGATACGTGGTCGCCGAGTTCTGAGGGGCGCTATGAGAATATCCTCCACGGGCCGGGATATATCACCGAAAAAATTGGCGGATACAGTTTCAAAATTGACGCCAATACGTTTTTCCAGACCAACACGCCACAGGCTGAAAAGCTTTACGAAAAAGCCCGCGAATTTGCCCGGTTGAAGGAAGATGATCTCGTATATGATCTCTACTGCGGCGTCGGTTCACTCACGCTTTTTGTGAGCGATCACGTAAAAAAAGCGGTCGGAATCGAGCTGAATCCTGTTTCTGTGAAAAACGCGCACCAAAATGCCGATGAGAATGACGTAACCAACTGCTCGTTTGAAACGGGCGATATGAAGGATGTATTCACGCAGAAATTTGTCGAAAAATACGGCAAGCCGGATGTCATCATTACGGATCCGCCGCGCGCGGGCATGCACCCTGATGTGGTAAAAACACTGAACGATCTGGCCGTTGACAGGCTTGTGTACGTAAGCTGTAACAGCGCCACAATGGCTCGCGACCTGCAAATGCTTCAGGAAGTGTACAACATTGACGTCGTTCAGCCTGTGGATATGTTTCCGCAAACGTACCATATCGAAACCGTGGCCGGACTTTCCCTGAAAAAGTAGGCGCAGAAGAGTTTCTCAAAAACTGATCATGAAAAAAAACATCGGAATTATCGGTGCCGGAATTGGCGGACTCACCGCAGCCTGCCTGCTGGCGAAAGATGGCCACGATGTTACGGTTTGGGAAAAAAATGAGACGCCAGGCGGCAAAATGAATATCGTCCGCGCAGAAAGTTTCAGGTTTGATACCGGCCCCAGCCTTATCACCATGCCTTTTGTGATCGACCGGCTTTTTGAATACTGCGACGCAAAACGGGGGGATTATCTTGAGCTCGTTCCTGTTGACCCGGTCTGCCGATATTTCTGGAAAGATGGCGCCCGGTTCGACTGCTTTTCTGATCTGCCAAAAGTACTCGATCAGCTTGATCAAACCGCACCGGATGACAAGGAAGCCTGGGTTCAGTTTTTAGGATACGCCGCTGGACTCTACGAAAAAACCGCCGGTACGTTTTTATTCAATCCGCTGGAAAAGTGGTCTGATCTTGGTAGCCTCAAGAAGTCGGATGTTTTTCGGATTGATTCGTTCACTACGGTAAGCAAGCGCATCGACAAAACGTTTAAATCGCCTTATCTCAGGCAGCTTTTCAAGCGGTTTACCACTTACAACGGATC
>PXAI01000380.1 GCA_003567135.1 Balneolia bacterium
CCGGCTACATCAAGCGTACGGCCGTCAGCGGATATCGCAGGCAGAAGCGCGGCGGAACCGGAATGAAAGGCACCACTACCAAGGACGAAGAGTATGTGGAGCATCTGTTTACAGCCACGAATCATAACTACATCCTCTTCTTTACCGAGAAAGGGAAATGTTACTGGCTGAAGGGGTACGAAATTCCGGAAGGAACGCGACTGAGCCGTGGCCGCGCTATTGTTAACCTCATCGAAATCGACAAGGACGACCGTATCATGACGTTTGTGCCGGTCAAAACTCTGGACGATGAAGAGTACATAAAAGGGCATAACATCATCATGGCGACTAAAAAAGGCGTTGTGAAGAAAACCGTGCTGGAACAGTACAGCAGGCCGCGGCGTGATGGTATCATCGCCATCAATATTGATGATGATGATCAGCTTCTCGGGGCAGCGCTCACAAACGGAAACAGCCAGATTCTGCTCGGCGCCAAAAACGGCCGCGCAATTCGCTTCCGCGAGAGTGATGTTCGCGAGATGGGCCGTAACACACGCGGCGTTCGCGGTATCACCCTTGAAAACGACAAGGATGAAGTCGTGGATATGGTTGTGGTTCAAAACGTTAACGAAGCCACCGTACTCGCTATTTCAGAAAAGGGATACGGAAAACGCAGCCTTGTAACTGATTATCGCGAACAAAGCCGTGGCGGAAAAGGCGTCATCACCCTGAAACGCACAGCCAAAACCGGAGATCTGATTTCTCTGAAGGAAGCCGGCGATTCCGATGATTTGATGGTGATCACACATAAAGGCAAAATCATAAAGATGCACAGCCGTGATATTCGTTCGATGGGACGAAATACGCAGGGAGTGCGGATTATGCGACTGAGCGAAGCCGATCAGATAGCCGGCGTAACGCGCGTTGCCAAAGACGAAGACGAGGACGACAAAAAAGCCTCTAACGGAGATGAAAATCCGGATTCAGGCAATGAAAACGATTCCGACAACGATGAATCGCAGCTCGGCCTGGACGTTTAAGCGTTAACGGACCGAATCAAAATGAACCCGAAAGAGTTTTCTCTTTCGGGTTTTTTTGTGTTTTTTTCACAAGTATTTTTGTTAGTTCTTTTGAAATTTTATTCCCGCTTTTACTCTTCTCAATAAATACAGCCTTAAACGGAAAGCCGGCCATCCTATATTTAATCAAATACTTAAGTATATCGCATTAGTAATATCAGTTAAATAGTCTTTTGTGATTTTATGGCAATGCACCGGCACCACCTTTTTCGGTTTTGCAGAATTTTTTTTATCCCTTTGTAATTATTGTTAGATTAGGTAATTTTAATCTTTATTTTGCGTTTCAAGTCGGCAAGGTTGGCTAAATAACGGCCGCAAGGCAAAAGGGTTACTAATAAAATAAGGTTAAATTAATGATGTAAACTATCTACAGATCAAGAAATTTCTACACCGGATGGATCAGGGCTCTGATTATAATATCAGCCATTTTGTTTTCCGTCTCTTATTCAAACGCCCAGGTCATCGACTTTAGTAACGTGACGCCGGATCAGGGCACGGAACACGGCGGACCGATTACCGCTACCGGCGCGGATGGTGTGCAGGTTACCGTGGAGTTTATCAATATTGAAACAAGTGATGTGGTAACCAGCGGTTTGTTCTCCACATCGGATTGCGTTGGTGTTTTGGGCTTTGGAGGGTCAACCACTGCCGGATGTGCTACGAGTGATCAGGTATTTCCCAGAAAAGATGCTGTTCGGTTAACCTTCAGTGAACCCGTTGATATCAATCAGATTGATCTGTCAAAGTTTAATGATTTTAATGATAATGGATCCCTTTATGACAAAGAAGTTCGATTCTTTGAAGGCACTCCCACAACCGAATTTACAGCGACTGCGGGAGACCCCGGTCCAACCAACTTTGACTTTTCCGGATTGATGAATATCGCCAACAATCAGGCGATTACCGAATTTTCTGTTGGTTTTACAGAGGTCACGCAAATCTGGTTCTATGCTGCTCACGTTAATATACCCGACTTTCCTGATTTTGAAGGTGTTGCCGTACAAATGAACTGGGTGGTTGATCAGATACACTATGGGGCCGCTGCCGATC
The DNA here is from genome assembly GCA_003567135.1 of Balneolia bacterium. Classification (GTDB taxonomy): domain Bacteria; phylum Bacteroidota; class Rhodothermia; order Balneolales; family Cyclonatronaceae; genus PXAI01. Next base: position 2,109 of record PXAI01000380.1, read on the forward strand.
CCCCCACCGTCACCACCGCTACTCCCTCATCAATTGGTACCAACAATGCCACTCTGGGTGGAAATGTATCCAGTGACGGCGGCGCCCCGGTCACAGAGCGTGGTGTGGTGTACGGCACCAGCCCTTACCCCACCACATCCGATAATGTTGTTCAAATAGGTGATGGTACAGGTTCTTTTAGTTAGATGATCACTGGTTTCTCACCCGGTACGTTGTATTATGTGAGGGCCTACGCCATCAACTCGGAAGACACGGCCTATGGTTCGCAGCAAAGTTTTACCACGGCTGTTAATGTGACTGGTATCGATCGTTCTGATCCCTCCTCTGAAATTACAAACAATGATGAAGTTGTTTATGAGGTGACATTTTCAGGACCGGTCAGCGAGCTTTCCACTTCAAATTTTTCTGTATCAGCTTCCGGAATTTCAGGAGATAACGTTAGCAGTATTAGCGGAAGCGGATCTTCTTATAATGTTACTGTAATTACAGGATCCGGTAATGGAACATTAGCATTACGTTTAAGTAATGGTGCCGGAGTTTCGCCTTCTGTTATCGGTATACCCTTTACCGGACAGCAGTACACTATCGACAAAACGCCGCCTGAGGTTGCTATTACAAGTACCGAATCAAGCCCGACCGATGCCGACCCGATTCCTGTAAACTTTACCTTCAGCAAAGACGTAACTGGATTTGTTATAGGTGATATCAGCGCTACAGGCGGAGCATTAAGTAATTTCAGCGGAGGCGGAGCTGAATATTCGGTGGAAATTACTCCAAACTCTATCGGTACCATCACGGTAGATGTACCTGCGGGTGTAGCTCAGGATGCTGCTGGAAACGACAATAATGCAGCACCACAATTTAGTATCGTTTTCAGCGGAATTGCTCCGACCGTTTCCACTTCAGCTCCCACATCCATAACCGCAACCTCAGCAACTATGGGCGGTGATGTAACCGTTGAAGGCAGCACTTCCGTTTCAGAGCGTGGTATCGTTTGGGGACTATCTGCCGATCCTGATATAAGTGAAGATTTTGTTACAGAAATGGGTTCGGGTTCAGGTGATTTTTCCGATACGGTACATCTGCTTCCTCTTGGAACCACTGTTTTCTACCGCGCCTTTGCAATAAGCAGCGTGGGCACCAGCTATGGTGATACCCAGAGTTTCACTACGGATAACACTCTTTCTGTCAATCTGGAAGCACCGGCCGGGTTCAGGTTACTCTCATCTCCGGCATCTGTGCCCTATAATGAACTGCTTTCCACAATCTGGACTCAGGGAGCCGATGTATCTGCAGGAAATCCAAATGTGTTTACCTGGGATAATTCCAGTCCAAATGATGAAAGCGATAACTGGCTGGCTGTAAACGATCTGGGCACATCCATCCCTGATGGCACCGGATTACTCGTATATGTGTTCGAACTCGACGATTACGATGACCCGGGCTCTGACGACTGGCCTAAAACGCTATCCGTCACCGGTTCAGAAACTACCGGTTCCATTGAACCTGATATGAATAGCAATGAAAATGGGTGGACGGTGACCGGAAACCCCTATGCTTCACATATCTCCTTCGATGATATCGATCCCCAGGATATTTTGGCGAACACACTTTATGTGTGGGACCTGAGTGATGGAAGCTGGAAAACCTGGAATGCCAATACGAATACCGGAGATGTCACTGATGGAATAGTGGCTCCATTTCAGGGCTTTATGGTGCAGTCGGCGTCAGGGTCACCTTCCGTCACGTTTTCGCAGGAATCTAAAACGACTGAACAAGGTGCCGGATTTCATGATATTGAAGCCGATGATTTTTACAGAATCAGGCTTGAACTTTCAGGGGAAGATATGAAGAATAGTCTCTGGCTTACTTTCTCTGATCAGGGTTCATTTGAACAAAATGAAGGCGATGCATTGAAACTGTTACCACTTTCGAATCATTATTCCCTGTTATCCGCACAGAAAGAAAATGGTTCCATGCTTGACATCGGTAGCTTCCCGCTTCCTGATGAAAATCTTGAAATTCCGATTTCCGTAGAGTCCACCATATCAGGACGTTACACACTGAGCACCACTAACTTTAATTTGCCGTATGAAGCTGATCTTTATCTGACCGATTTGAAATATCAGGTTAGTTATCCGCTTGATCAGAATTTCAGCTATGAGTTTACCACAAATGAAACTGCTCAAACGGAATCTGAATTTATCAATCAATTGCAAGATGGCCCGGTTACTGCAAAATCCGATGGGAACAGCCGTTTTGTGATAACCACCTCTACTTCAACTTCAATACCGGGCAATACCTCAGGTGATCTGCCGGAGAAAATAAGCCTGGCACAGAATTATCCAAATCCTTTCAACCCTACCACGATAATCTCCTACGAACTACCGGAAGCAGGGGAAGTTAGCCTTGACGTATTTGATATAACAGGCAGACAGGTGGCCACTCTTGTAAACGGGCATATTCAGGCCGGAAGCCATCAGGTAACCTTCGATGCGAGTAACCTTTCAAGCGGTATTTACATTTACAGACTGCAAACCGGCGGAACAACTCTCACAAGAAAACTTACGCTGATTAAGTAAATCATAAACAAAGCACCCGTCAATGCTGACAGGTGCCTTAGAATCTGCAAAACGCGGCTTAAATTTGTGAATTATCCTAAATCCCGGAAGTTAACTTCCGGGATTTATACAAATATTGGAAGTTGACTTCCGAAATTTGTATAATTATTTAGAGCCAAGCCCCTCTAATGATTCTAAAAATGATTAAAAGAGATATCCGGGAACACATTCTCAAATTCCTTTTTAAAGGAAAGGTTATCATTATATACGGGGCTCGCAGAACCGGAAAAACTACATTATCAAAATCTGTTCTATCGGATTATGGTGATGATGCGCGATACATAAATTGCGAGATACTTCAATACCGGCAGATTCTGGAAACAACAAATACGGCTGTTTTAAATGATTTCCTGGGATCACATAAAATTGTAGTATTGGATGAGGCGCAGAGTGTTCCACAAATCGGCCGTACGCTTAAAGTCCTTGCTGATACCCGGCCTGATTTACAGATCATAGCCACTGGTTCATCATCTTTTGATATGGCGCAGTCAGTAACTGAACCGCTTACCGGCCGCTCCAGAACGTTTACGTTGTACCCATTTTCTTTATCAGAAATATCTCAGTTATCCCATCCGGTTGACTGGAATGCAAAGCTGGAAAACATTCTTCGTTTTGGGTTATATCCTGAGGTTTACGGTAATGGCGAAGACGAAGCCCGGGAAGAGCTTCGGGATATCGCGACTAACTATCTGTATAAGGATATTTTACAGTTTAAACAGCTTAAGCGATCTGATCTGCTTTTTAAGCTGCTGCAGGCTCTGGCGTTACAAATCGGAAACGAAGTTTCATATAATGAACTTGCCAAACTTTTGGGGGAAAATCATCACACTATCAGAAACTACATTGAATTACTGGAAAAATGTTTCGTGATTTACCGGTTGGGTTCATTTAGCAGAAATCTCAGAAAAGAAATATCAAAATCTTTCAAG
>PXAI01000312.1 GCA_003567135.1 Balneolia bacterium
ACAGCCCGATGGGAAGAATCGCTCAGCCGGAAGAAGTGGCGCGAATCGTGCTTTCAATGTGCCTCGACCAGAATCTTTTCCTGAACGGAGATGACATCAAGGCCGACGGCGCGTCATCTGCCTGAAAATATCTGATTCAGTTTTTCTACTGTCCAGCCTGTTCCGATTACTCGTAGGGAAAAGTACTTTTGATTTTGAAATTGTTTGTCTTTCTCAGAAAAAAAGAAATCCGGCCTATGGATAAAATGGCGTTAAGAACCGTAGCGGAGTGAAGCGTTAAGAATAAAATCATTCCGCTGAGGAACGTGGGAATTGGTTAATAAAGTTGCGATGCGAAATTCCCCCTTACGAAGGGGGTTAGGGGGATGACCTATGGTAGCTATCGAAAACCAACGTCGATTTCCAGGAAAGGCTATTTCTTAAAATGATACCATTGGGATTGGCAACGCTGGTCTTAACAGCGGAAGAGTCATCCCCCCCAACCCCCCTTCAAAAAGGGGAGGACTTAATTCATTGATTATATTTAGTATAAAAATAATATAGGCTAGCCATTTTATCCCAGCCGGCAGCTTTTGGGTTACCTGGCGTCTGTGCGACTGCCGGCGCATCCGCACAAAAGGTTAACGACGCCTTAATGAGATAGTCGGTGCAACCAGCTTAGGAGTTCATTTAAAAAACTGTTTAAAAAACGAGCATATTTTAAACAGTAGAAGGTTTTTGCGGATTCACTATCTTCCTGTTTCTAATTAAAGTGAACCGGCTATGTCCAGATATTTGCTGATACTCTTTTTATTAATTCCCGTGGCCAGCGCCGAGGCGCGCCAGGCTGTGGCTGAGTGGGAAGCCGTGGCTGAGAGTCACGACGCCATGGGAATGGCCGTGGTCGGCTGGTGCGGTGATACGCACGATGAACTTTATTTTGGTAAACGTGATTTCGCACGAAACCTGCCGCTCAATGAGGACACGATGTTCCGTATCGCCTCAACCAGTAAACTGGTGACGTCTATGGCCGCGCTCTGGCTCTACGATCAGGAACTGCTTGATCTGGACGCCCCGCTTGGCGATTATCTCAACTTTGAGCCTGTAAATCCCGATTTCCCGAATCACGAAATTACCACGCGGATGCTCCTCACGCACACCAGCAGCATTCAGGATGGCGATTTTTACATGGATTTTTTGCTCGATTCGTACAATTTCAGCACGCCGCCTTCGATATCCGAAGTGCTGACACCAGGTGGTAATTATTTTGCTCCGAACCACTGGCGGCTCGAACCTCCGGGATCGTTTTTTATGTACTCAAATCTCAATTTTGGTATGATCGCCTCGGTGATTGAGGCGGTCACAGAAGAGCGGTTTGATGTATGGATGTTCAACGAATTTTTGCCCATGCTGGAGATCCCCGGAAGTTTTAATCCGGCGGATATTGAGAACATTGATGATGTGGCGGTTTTATACCGCAAGCCCGGAACCGTGTGGCAGCCGCAGCTGGATAATTATCAGGGCGTACAGCCGCCGCAGCGTAATCTGAGTAACTATCAGCCGGGGGATAACGGGATTTTATTTGCCCCGCAGGGCGGATTACGAACGTCTGCTCAGGGGCTCTTGCAGGTTGGACGAGTCCTGCTGAATGATGGCTGGCTGGACGATACTCAGATTTTGTCGGAGGAATCCCTGAACCTGATGCTGGAGCCGCAGTGGGAGTATGAAGGGAACAACGGCGACAATTATTTCGGGCTTTACTACGCATTCAGCACGGGCGCGCATATCACCACAAACCGTCCGGGCGAGGATGTTGTAGTTCCCGGATATCCGATGGTTGGCCATCCCGGCGCGGCGTACGGACTGGCGAGCGATCTGTATGTGAATCCGGAGAAAAACGCGGCAATTGTGTTCATCACAAACGGAGTCGGAAACGGATTCGGCTTCGATAACCGATCCGCTTTTTACACCATCGAAACAGACGTTTTTGAAATATACGCCCAGCACATTTTTGATGTCTGCGAAACCGAAAGCGATGATAACGGTGATGACGGCGACAACGGCGATGATGGAGATGATGACGGCGATAACGGAGACGACGATGAAGATACCGACACCTCTGCCGGATACGAAGATTCCGGAATTCCAGCATATACCAAGCTGCATCCCAACTATCCCAATCCATTTAATCCATCAACGCAGATTCGATTCAGCCTTCACGAACACAGCGCGGTAACTATTGAGGTCTATAATCTCGCCGGCCAGCGTGTGGGAACCGTATCGAACTCAGATTTTCCGCCCGGTAAGCATACCGTTCGGTTTGATGCGCAGGGATTATCATCAGGAATCTATCTGGTTCGTCTTCAGGCCGGATCAATCGTGTTGACCCGGAAAATTACGCTGATTCGGTAGTTCAATATTAAATCCCGAATATTGAGCAGGAAATAAGAACTGCATTTGAGGTTTTCAGCTTGGAGTAGCTTATCCCGTGTTGTGCCTTCGTTCTTTTCTTTCGTAGAGTTTCTTACCCACTCTGTTGATGTGATCAAGCAATTCAGGATTCGATATTTTATCATAAACCGAAACATCAAACTTGTAAGGCAACATCAAATCATCTAAATCGAACTCAATTTTTGTCTGTAAAGTCAAATCAATACCTTCTCCTACTAAAGTAAGGTCTATGTCTGAAGCAGGTTTAAAGGTGCCCATTGCTCTTGATCCATAAAGCAAGACTTCTTCTACCTGATGAAATTTTTTGAAGACTGCCCGAATGCCGGCAATTTCTTCGTTTGTCAAGCCTGAACGATTCATTTTATAAAATACTTCCCTGTTCTCCGCTTCTTTTAGCTTCCATATTTCTATGGAATTCTACAAAAGCGGGGTAATATTCATTTATTATTTTAGAATAAATTTCATCTGCAGTCTCTTCATTATACGTGTGCGAAGTTTTATTTCGGCTTCCAATCATTTCCATCCAAACATTGCCGTCTGACACTAAGTTGAGCTGATAAGCTTCTCTTGTTGCGTCTCTGCTGCCCCCAACATCAGGATTCCCCTGAAACTTCGCATAGTCTTTCATCACATTCCAGGCCAGTTCGTGGGTATACTCAAACCGCTGAATTAATCCCTCCTTAATCATTTCATCCAGCACAAAGCCTGAAGCAGTATCGTCAAGAGGCTCGCCTTCATCCTCAAAATTGTGCTTAATGTATTCAACTGCTTGAGATAGTTTGCGTAGCGCTTTTACAAAATTCGAAAATCTCTGTTCCCATCTTATGTCTTGTGACATTTTTTTAGTCGTTATGTGACTGATAGTGCCCGCATTTAATTTACGTACGAATCACATCTCACGCTAATCCAAATATCTCCGATAGTATTTCCACGTAATCACCTCAATGTTGCTATTGCGGTATTTTTTCAATCCAACTGAAAAAAGCCATTTTCAATAATGATACTCACATTAACGAACCGTTAATTTTGCCCCTATTGTTTTTTTGATGTTGATTTGTTCTTATTCTGCGAAATGGAAGTTTTAGGAATTGATATCGGGGGATCAGGAATTAAGGCGAGCGTGGTTGATACGGAAACCGGCACGCTGCTTGGCGAGCGTTTCAGAATTCCGACTCCTGCGGACACTTCACCGCCCAAAATTATGTCGCGGATTCATGATATCCGAACGCACTTTCAGTGGGAGGGGCCGATTGGCGTGGCTATTCCCGAATCGGTTAGGTACGGCGTTGTGCAGCAGGCCAATAACCTCGATGGGTCCTGGGTGGATGTGAACGCGCAGGAGCTGTTCGAGCAAACTACCGATTGTCCGGTAGCCGTGCTGAATGACGCCGACGCGGCCGGAGTTGCCGAAATGAAATTCGGCGCGGGCGAAAATCAGAAAGGCGTGGTGATACTGCTGACGGTCGGTACGGGAATCGGGTCAGCGCTTTTTATGGAGAAAAAACTGGTGCCCAATACCGAACTGGGTCACTTGCTTGTCGGAAATAATCAGGCGGGGGATTATGCCTCGGAGCGCACCCGAATCAACGAGGGCCTGAAGCGCCGCGAATGGGCTAAGCGTCTTGAGGAAGTGCTTCAATTCTACGAAAGAATTTTTTATCCGGATTTGTTCATCATCAGCGGCGGGATGAGCGATCAGGCCGATAAAACGCTGCCCCATGTCGACATCCGCACTCCGCTTGTGCCGGCTGCATTTCTGAACAACGCCGGAATTGCCGGTGCCGCGATTGTCGCCGCAGAAATGATTTCGGAAACAGGCCGTTAATCCCCCCCGATAAACGATTCCATGTCCGCAACCATCCACGCCATTACGGCCACGGATGCGGTGCACTTTTTAACCTCCTCTTCATCGAGTACGTCAATCGTATCGGCCGGAGAGTGGTGATACCAGAAGTAGCGCTCCACGTCAACATCAAGGCCCATTATTGGCACGCCGCGACGATTCAGCGGACCGATATCGACCGTGCCGGAGCTTCCTTCACGAACGTGCATATTTGCGACCGGCTCCATCAGAGAGGCGATTTTTTTAAGCGTTGGCATGGCAGACTCGGGGCCGGTAAAACCGTATCCGAGCGGCTCAAAAACGCCGAAATCAACCTCGAAAGCCAAAACGTGATTATCAATCTCGCCGCTTTCCTCAACTTTATCGCGGTACGCACGTCCGCCCATCACGCCGTTTTCTTCGTTGGTCCACAGCACCAGACGAATGGTTCGTTTCGGTCGGCGATCCTGCTGCGCCATAATTCGCAGCGCTTCCCAGGTAACGAGACATCCGCCCGCGTCATCCATCGCGCCCTGACCCGTATCCCATGAGTCGATATGGCCGCCGATGACGATAATTTCCTCCGGTTTTTCGGAGCCGTGAATTTCCGCGATGATGTTTCTGGAAGTGGCATCCGGCAGCGTTTCGGCCTCCATGTAAAGCTCGACCTCAACCGATTCGCCGCGATCGATAAAGCGGTGAATCAGGTTGGCATCCTCAACGGTGATGGCCGCGATCGGAATTTTTGGATATTCGCCGGAGTAGCGCATATTTCCGGTATGCGGTGTTTGCATCGAATAGTCCGTAACCGATCTGATGATGGCGGCTACAGCGCCGTACTGCGCGGCTGCATCAGCTCCGCGAACCCTGTACTGAACCGCCTGTCCGTAGGTTTCGTATTCAAAATTAAAAAGCACGATTTTACCCTCGGCTTCTTCCGAACGGGCGTCGAGTTCATCGAAATCACGTACTACCATTACCTCAGCCGTGATGCCGTCCGGGCCGGTGCCAACGCTGCTTCCGAGTCCGAGCATCGGCATATCTTTTTGAATGGGCGTTTTAAGCGTGGCGTACTCATCGCCGCGAACCCAGTGTGGAACCTGAACTTCCTGCGTGCGCACATCATCAAAACCATCCTGCTGCATCTGCTCAACCGTCCAGTCGATGGCATCTTCCAGCATTTGCGAGCCGCTCAGCCGGTGCGGATAGTAATCCACGAGATGAGCCAGCCGCTCCCAGACCATCGAATCATCGCTCATGGCGGCTTCAATCAGCTGGTTGGCACGTTCGCGATGCTCCTCGCTAACCTGCTGATCGGGCTGATTACAGGCGAAGAGTAAAGGCAGGATAAGAA
>PXAI01000216.1 GCA_003567135.1 Balneolia bacterium
ATACATTCCATCAATTTTGGGTGTATCAAAAGACGGCGACTTTTTCCCAAATTAGTCGGGGCAGGCTTTCGTGAATAATCCGGGCTAAAACAGGCGTATCAATTTTCTGCAATTAATGTTTGCCTATTCGTCTATATTGGTATGTAATGCGCAGGCATATAAATGCGTTGTGTTTTTAATAAGCAACTAATGAGATTTTGAACTAAAACCAGACCGAAATGGCAAAAGTTGATAAAATTAGAAACGAGTTGATTGACAAGATCCTCTCTATAAAAAACAGAGATTTTCTTGAAGCACTTGACAAATCAATTACTTCGAGTTCCTCTGAATCTGATGTCATTGAATTGACAAAAGAGCAAAAAATAATGTTGGAAATGAGCGAAGAGGACATCAAAAGCGGAAATCTGATTTCTCAGGAAGCGATGGATAAAAGAAATATGGAATGGCTAAACGCAATGTAATTTGGACGAGAACAGCCGATCTCCAGTTTGCCGGTATTTTAGAATATTGGGTTAAGGGAAACAAATCCAGTGCTTATTCAAAAAAACTTGTGAAATTGGTTTCGGAAAATCAAAGCATATTGCCGATAACCCATTGACTTATAAAGCAACCGACTTTAAAGATGTAAGAGTGTCTTCTTTGGAAAATTTCAGTATCTAATACAAAGTTTCTGAAAAAGAAATAACAATAACTGCTTTTTGGGACAATCGTCAAGATGCTGGCAAACTTTTAAAAATTTTGGCGAATAAAAAATAACGTTACTCATCACAGACAATGAACAAATAGGTTTTGTTGATTAAAAGAACAGGCAATATGTAAATCAAAGTGTCATTTCTTAACCCAAAAAAATGGATGTTGAATCCCCATATGCCATTGGTCGAGAAATGTTGCGAGGAAACACGTTCCCGGCTCAAGCGGACGAGCATATAGAGACACAAAATGTTGCGTCTCTACATGCACACGCACAAAACTCAACATATCACCCAAAAACAAAAACCCGGCTTTCAAACCGGGTTTTCGACTTCATCCAAGCGTTTTCTTAGAAAACACTCTCTTATAAAAAGTGCCTGATACCGCCTCCGCCATTTTCAGGCACATCAAGTGGCGGAATTGCGGCGGATCAGGAACAACCGCTTGTGGCGCCGCAGGTTTCGCATTTCAGACAGGTGCCGTTTCGCACCATCGTCATGCTGCCGCAGTCGCCGCAAATATCTCCGGTGTACCCCATCTGTTTGGCCTGGTTGTATTTAACCTTGAAAGCAGCGGCATCAGCATCTACTGAAACGCCGGCCGGAGCCTCTACGCTTTCAGTAACGGAGCCGGTTTTCGGAGCCTCTTCCTTTGTTGAGGGCGGTGCCGCAACTTCAGGATTATCGGTTGGCTTCAGGGTACGATTAAGAATTTCCTCCGGGCTGACATGCGCCAGATCTTCGCGGCCGAGATACGTTACCGCAAGTTCTCTGAAGATGTAGTCGATTACGGAGGTCGTCATTTTAATGTGAGGATTACCAATTACTGAACCGCTTGGCTCGAATTTGGTAAATACAAACGCGTCGGTGTACTCTTCGAGCGGCACGCCGTGCTGCAGGCCAAGTGAAATGGAAATCGCAAAGCAGTTCATCAGGCTTCTGAACGCGGCGCCTTCGCGGTGCATGTCTATGAAGATTTCACCAAGCTGGCCGTTTTCATATTCGCCCGTGCGCAGATACACGCTCTGTCCGCCGATCTTACACTTTTGCGTATAACCGGAGCGGCGAAACGGAAGCTTGCGACGTCCTGCCACATATTTGTGGATAATCCGCTCGGCTGTTTTCACCACGTTATCCTGCGCGGTGTGCGTCAGCGGATCAACTTCCTGCTCGTCATCTTCCTCAAGGACGGCATCGAGCTCATCGCCCACTGAGTTCAGCGGCTGGCTGAGTTTTGAACCATCGCGGTAGAGCGCGTTTGCCTTCAGCATCAGCTCCCACGATTTCATGTACGCATCCTTGAAATCATCCACGGTTGCGTCGTTCGGCAGGTTGATCGTTTTGGAAATAGCTCCGGAAATAAACGGCTGGGCGGCGGCCATCATTTTGATGTGACCGTCGGCCGAAATATAACGGGTTCCGATTCTTCCGCACTTGTTCGCGCAGTCGAATACAGCAAGATGCTCTTCTTTCAGATGCGGAGCACCTTCCACGGTCATAGTTCCGCACACGTAATCATTGGCAGCCTCAATTTCTTTTCTGGTGAAACCAAGGTGAGCAAGCATATCGAAATTCCAGTCAGCAAGCTGCTCTTCGGTGATACCGAGCACATCCTTACAAAACTCTTCACCGAGCGTCCACTGGTTGAATGCAAACTTGATTTCAAACGCGCCGGGCAGCGAAGCCTCAATCGCGGCGATTTTCTCTTCGGTAAATCCGAGATCGGTCAGGCGCTTATGGCTGATCGTGGGGCATCCTTTAAACGTTCCGTGGCCTTTCGCGTATTTAATAATTGCATCTATCTCAATTTCATTATAGCCAAGATGACGCAGCGCGTGCGGTACGCTCTGGTTGATAATTTTAAAGTAACCGCCACCGGCCAGCTTCTTGAACTTCACGAGGGCGAAATCCGGCTCGATACCAGTTGTGTCGCAGTCCATCACGAGGCCGATTGTTCCGGTTGGCGCAATTACGGTAACCTGCGCGTTGCGGTATCCGTGCTTTTCGCCAAGCTTTACGGCGCGGTCGGCATCTTCGCGGGCGGCTTTCAGCAGATAATCAGGACAAACGGAAGCGTCAATGCCCATTGGCCTGATGGTGAGATCTTCGTACTCTTCCGGAGATACGTTCCACGCAGCGCGACGGTGATTTCTGAGTACGCGCAGCATGTGCTCTTTATTCCGGTCGTACCCTTCAAAAGCACCCAACTCTGACGCCATTTCGGCACTGGTTGCGTATGAGGTCATGTGCATGATGCTCGTCAGCGCGCCGGTAATGGCCTGCGCTTCTTTGCTGTCGTAGGGAATTCCCTGTAGCATCAGCAGCGCGCCAATGTTGGCATAGCCGAGGCCGAGCGTTCTGAATTTGTAGGAAAGTTCCGCGATTTCTTTTGACGGAAACTGCGCCATCAGAACAGAGACTTCCAGAACAATCGTCCATAGCCTGGATGCGTAGCGATATCCTTCCACATCAAACTGCTGGGATTCTTTATCGTAGAACTTCACCAGGTTCATGGAGGCGAGGTTACACGCCGTGTTATCCAGGAACATGTATTCTGAACACGGGTTACTGGCGCGGATTTCACCGTCCTCAGGGCAGGTATGCCACTCGTTGATCGTATCGTGGTACTGTGTTCCGGGATCGGCGCACGCCCACGCGGCAAACGCGATTTGTTCCCAAAGGTCATTCGCGGCCATCGATTTCATCGGCTTCGGCTCACGATTTTCTTTGGCGGCTTTATTTTTCTCAACGCGGCCATACAGATGCCAGTCGCCGTCTTTTTGAAGCGCCAGCATAAAGTCATTGGGGATACGAACCGAGTTGTTCGAATTTTGTCCGCTTACCGTTGCGTAAGCTTCTGAGTTCCAGTCGGTATCGTAGGTATCAAATTTCAGATCGGTAAAACCCTGCTCGGCCAGCTGAATTACGCGGTATACGTAGTTCATCGGCACGTTTTCGGTGTGTGCCTGACGAATCGCCTTACCCAGTTTTTTATTTTTCTTGGGATCGCGGCTCACTGCTCCGTTATACGAACGGCCTTCAATTTCTACCGGCTGATGACAGAGCTGAATAATAGATTTAAGATGTTTTTCGCAGGCTTTTGATCCGGCAACAAGAGCAGCCACTTTTTGCTCTTCGCGAACTTTCCAGTTGATGTACTCCTCAATATCGGGATGATCCAGATCGAGGGTTACCATTTTGGCGGCGCGGCGCGTTGTTCCGCCCGATTTGATGGCACCGGCAGCACGGTCGCCAATTTTAAGGAAACTCATCAGTCCGGATGATTTTCCACCACCGCTCAACGGTTCATCTGATCCGCGGATATCGGAAAAGTTGGAACCGGTTCCTGATCCGTATTTAAAAAGACGCGCTTCACGGGTCCAGAGATCCATGATACCGCCTTCATTTACCAGATCATCACTAACGCTTTGAATAAAGCAGGCATGCGGCTGAGGATGCGTGTAGGCATCTTTCGAACGGGTCAGTTTGCCGGTTTTGGCATCCACATAATAGTGCCCCTGCGCCGGACCGTTGATTCCGTACGCCCAGTGCAGGCCGGTGTTGAACCACTGCGGGCTGTTTGGCGCGCCCATCTGAGTGGCCAGCATGTAGCACATTTCGTAGTAAAATGCCTTAGCATCTTTCTCTGCCGCAAAGTAGCCGTACTTCCAGCCCCAGTAGGTCCAGCATCCGGCAAGACGGCTGAATACCTGGCGGCTGTCGGTTTCGTGCGAGTAGCGTTTCTCTTCAGGAAGAGCTTTCAGTGTTTCTTCGTCGGCTTCTGAGCGCTGAAGCCAGACCGGCACACCTTTCTCTTTTACTTTTTTCAGGGCAACCGGAACTCCGGCTTTTCTGAAATATTTCTGGGCGATAATATCGGTAGCAACCTGACTCCAGGTTTTTGGTACCATCACATTTTCCAACAAAAAAACAGTGCTGCCGTCCGGATTTTTGATTTCCGATTTTCTTGGCTCAAACTCCAGGCTTGAATACGGGTTTTCCCAGTTTTCTTTGGTAAAGTGATGTTTAATTTTCATGCTGTGCTACCTGCGTTTATAATTACTCTATGGAATCAAAGGATAAAATTCAGTCAAAACGGTTTTTTGTCTGATCTTCACAAAATCACAGAGTTTATTGACCAAATATGGCTCGTAAAATATTCCTGATTAATCAACCATCCAAGCCGACTTTTCAACAACTTTTCAACACTGATAAATATGAGTTTACGTGAGGACCCACCCCTGTTTACCCCATTCCCCGTTGTGGATAATTTGTGGATAAACCATGTTGGATTTTACAAAATATCTGCTTCTTAAGATTATCACCCATTTCATATGTTAGGTATCATGCGTTTCTTAACAGTGATAAAATCAGCATTTCCGGCTTCAGTTCGTTCTAAACAGCATAATCCGTGTTTACTTATCCCGCAGAATAGTATTCCGATCTTATTATTTCATCAATCTGGTCTTCCTTCACTTTCTTATCAATATCTGTACATCTTATGGGGATAAACCGGGCTACCAGATGTGGATAACGGCCGTACCGCTAAATGAGAAGTGCCCGGAGCAAAAGATATCAACATGATCCTCCGATAAAATCCAAAATTCGTTTTGACATACCTGCGGCCTGAATATCAACCAGATTCAGGCACTCTGATACTAAGCAGGTCAACCCGGTTCATCGCCGGTTTTTGAGCTTAAAAAAAGCCGTAATCGAAACGATCACGGCTTTGTAAAAAACTGGTTTAAACCATCACTTATTTGCGCAGCTTTTTGTAAGCGTATGCACCGCCGGCAGCTGCCAACAAGGTTAACCCACCATCTATAGGCACCTGATCCGGTTCACCCGGGAAATCTGGTGGCTGAGACATAACGAGTTCCGG
>PXAI01000069.1 GCA_003567135.1 Balneolia bacterium
TCCAGAATATTCTTCATCAGGCCTTCGGTCATTTCATAAATCGCCTCCTCATCCACAAACGACATTTCGACGTCAATCTGCGTGAATTCGGGCTGGCGATCGGCGCGGAGGTCTTCATCGCGAAAGCATTTCACGATCTGGAAATAGCGGTCCATTCCCGAGATCATCAGCGTTTGCTTGTAGATCTGCGGGCTCTGCGGAAGTGCGTAGAATTTGCCGGGATTCACGCGGCTCGGTACAAGATAATCGCGCGCGCCTTCGGGCGTGGAGCGCATCAGAAACGGTGTTTCCACTTCGGCAAAATCGTGCTCGTCGAAATAATTTCTGGTAACCTGGCAGACTTTAGAGCGGAGCATCAGGTTTTTCTGAAGAACCGGGCGGCGCAGATCCAGATAGCGGTATTTATGGCGCAGATCTTCGTTGGTGGCCAGATCATCCTTAATTTCAAACGGCGGCGTATTTGCCTTTGAATAGATATTCAGCTCGGTAACACGAACCTCAATTTCGCCGGTGGTCAGGTTTGGGTTGATGTTGATCTCATCCCGCAGCTTAACCGTACCGCGAACGCCGATTACGTATTCCGGCCGCAGCTGATCAGCAAGCTTGTGTGCTTCGGCATCATCCTGGGGAGAAAATACAACCTGCGTTAACCCGTAACGATCGCGCAGATCAATAAAAATAACTCCGCCAAGATCGCGGCGCGTGTTTACCCAGCCGTTCAGGACGACTTCTTTTCCACTGGATTCCTGCGTCAGTTCACCGCAGGTGTTCGTTCGTTTTAATAACATAAATTTCGTTGTACTTGAAAAAATAAACAGATACTGCACTCCGGCTCATCAATGCCCGGATTTTAGCAAAGATGGTTAAAATACGGAATTTGGAAACTTATTGCCTGATATGAATCTGTGAATCATTTTGCCCTGTGTGTGTGTTTAGTCGGGATATGGAATCATTTCAACTTTTACTCGTCATTTCTGTCGCCTCCGGCTGGTTCATGGCCGGGCTTTGCTGGATCGTTCAGGGTGTTCTTTATCCGGCATTCAATTTTGTGGAGCCATCGCGGTTTCCGGCGTTTCATACGATGCACGCCAACCATACCACTCTTATTATCAGTATCCCTGTTTTACTGGAACTTGGCTCAACCACGCTTCTTGCCTGGAACGCGCTTCCGGGCGACATCACCCTGCAATCTGCATTGATTTTATTTTCCATGCTTTTGCTGGTAATCATCTGGGCTGATACCGGCCTGCGTGTCATCCCCCTGCATAACACACTTGTAAAAAACGGACGTCAGCGGGATGTCATCCAAAAACTCGTTCGCCGAAATTTACCAAGAACACTGCTTTGGACGCTAAAAAGCATTTTGTTATCAATTTTACTCGTTTATATTGTCTGAAGTGTTTGATACCTTTACGATTACTTCATTCAGCACTTCCAAAAGTTACAACCGTTGTCCGGAACCTCGATTTCTATACCATCATATGAGCTCAGCCTGCTGACCAAAACGCAGGATCTTGTTGAGCTGTACCGGTCAGGTGGCTGCACCAGCGATGAGAGTCTTTATGAGCTCGCCCGAATCCTGAAATTGAGCGCCATTTCGGTTTATGCGAAAAGGCCCGAAAATACGGATGATGAAGCCTACGGCGATATCATTCACGCGGTTAATCTTCAGCAAAACAGTGAATCGCATCTGCCCGATACGTTACTGATCCAATCGGTTTGTACAGGATCGCGTTTAGCAAGGCTCGCCGAAATTAACCCCGAAAGCAGCAAGGGTTGTACACAGGTTTTGCTGGTTCCTGCCGGCGCACCGGGAAATACCTGCACAATGATTGCCGCGATGCCGGGCCCGGAAATTGAGGATCAGTTTGAAGAACTTTCGCGTCATTACACCGCCGTTATATCGCTTTGGGCGGGCGCATTGCTCAATTTCATGATCCATGAAGCTTATAAGCAGAGCCAGAACAGGTACAAGGAATTATTCCAGAATAACCGGGCGATTAAGCTGATGATTGAGCCGGAAACCGGGCTGATTTTACAGGCAAATAAAGCGGCATGCCGGTTTTACGGTTATTCAAGCAAAGAAATCAGCGGGATGAATATCGGAAATCTGAACCCGATGCCGTCCTATAAAATCCGTCGCAGTATGGATGAAGTGCTGGCTAAAAAAGGGGCTTTTTTTAACTTTCAGCATATCACTTCCAAAGGCGAACTTAAGAACGTGGAGATCTATTCCATCCCGATGGAAATGAACTCAAAAACGGTGCTTTACTCCATTATCCACGATGTTTCCGACCGAAAGAAGATTGAGGAACAGCTGGAAGCCGGCGAAAATCTTTTCAGGCAGTTTGTGGTAAATACGCCGGCAGCCGTGGCCATGTTCGATATCCGGCTGAACTGCCTTATGGCCAGCAAAAGGTGGACGGAAATCCAGAATATGAGTGATCTGGAGCTGAGCGGAAAAAACATCAAAACGATGTTCGATCCGTTCCCTGAGTTTCTCGAAATCGCGCTGAATAAGGGTCTGAACGGTGAATCGACAAACGGACATGGCGAAAAGCTGACGCCCAAAGGTGGTGAGCCGGAGGATATCCGCTGGGAAATTCAGCCGTGGCAGCGGGAGAAAAACAAGCTGGGCGGCGTGATTGTATTTATCGAATTTGAAACAGAGCGAATTCGCAATGAGGAAATGAGCCGCCACCTGCTTCGGCAAAAGGCGATCCACAACGCGCGCGTGGAAACTATCGAGCAGGAGCGAAAAAAAATATCCCGCGAGCTTCATGACGGCCTCGGCCAGATGATTACGGCCGCTATGCTCGGTATTGAAATGATTGAGTCGACCCTGGAAACGAATCCGGAGGGAGCGCTGAAGCAAACGCGTGAAACCAAGAAACTGCTGGATACCACCATTCACGAAATCAGGAACATCAGCTACAATTTAAGGCCATCCGCCCTGGATGATTTCGGGCTGATCCCCGCTCTCCGGCTGCTTTGCGACAACGTAAACAGGATGGGGAAAACCGGGTTTTTGTTCAGCTCATACGGCTTCAGCGGGCGGCTTTCGCCAAATATCGAAACTACCGTATACCGGATTTGCCAGGAAGCGATCAACAATATCATTCGTCATTCAGGCGCAACGGAGGCTTCAATTCAGCTCTATAATCGTGGCTTTATGTTGCTTATATTAGTTCAGGACAATGGCTGTGGATTTGACACTGAACTGATCAAAAAAAACCGGCTAAAAAGTACCGGCTTGCAAAATATCCGGGACAGAGTTGAAATATTCAGCGGTAAGTTTCAAATTGAGTCAGGACAAAACTACGGGACGGAGCTGATCCTGGAAATACCTATATCAGAAAAAGAAAACGGGCTGAGGAATGAGTCGTAAGATATCCATTTTGGTTGCGGATGATCATAATATCGTAAGGTACGGTATATGCAGCATATTGCAGTCGGGGGAGAATATAGAAGTAGTCGGAGAAGCCTCAACAGGCGTTGAAGCTT
Source organism: Balneolia bacterium (assembly GCA_003567135.1). Classification (GTDB taxonomy): domain Bacteria; phylum Bacteroidota; class Rhodothermia; order Balneolales; family Cyclonatronaceae; genus PXAI01. The sequence goes on from PXAI01000069.1 coordinate 3,505, forward strand.
TTGAGCTTTACAAAAAACTCCGGCCGGATATCAGTATTCTGGATATTACCATGCCCGATATGAACGGGATTGAGGCCTGCAGGAAAATTTATGAATACAATTCCTCAGCGCTTGTAATTATCATGACGATGCACCTGAATGAGGAATATCTGAATCAGGTTCTGGCGGCCGGCGCATCCGGCTACATGCTGAAAAGCACAAAAAAAGCCGAACTGCTGAGTAATATCTCAAAGGTTATGCAAGGCCAGCGGGTGTTCAGTGACGACGTGTCGAAATTAATGACGGACAGCTATATCCGTTCAAGCAAAACATCGGGGTCGGATGAGGATGAAAAGAAGCTGCACCTCACACGGCGCGAAAAGGAAATTCTGGCGTTAATCGTTGAGGGCCAAACGAATCAGAGTATCGCGAAAAAACTGTTTATCAGTCCCCGAACTGTTGAAACCCACAGGGCTAATCTTTTGCAAAAGATGGAAGTAAATAATACAGCCGCACTTGTACGTCTGGCTGTTGAACAGGGGCTCGTTTAAATCATTTCAAAAGGATACGTATTAATACGTAGAAATTTTCCGTGTAAAGCAGGATTGTCAACGGCTATTACCACAATTATATTACAATCGTACAAATGGGGTAATAGCCGTCTGTAGATGATAAATTAAGCGCCTTCAACTTGAGTGTTGAGGCGCTTTTTTTTGGAGATATGCTGTGCGGTTTGTTGCGAGGTTTGATGCCGTTTTGATGGGGCGGAATGATAATGCACGGGCGCCAATATTCGCGTGTTTCAGTATGCATTGACACACATTGCCGAAAATCGCATCCCAAATTCCCTGCCAACAAAAAAAGCCATCGCCCTAAACAGGCAATGGCTTCTAATTTCTGCGTAGCGTGGGGCGGAATTGAACCGCCGACCTCCGGGTTATGAATCCGACGCTCTTACCAACTGAGCTACCACGCCATCAAATTTTTGACAGATTCCAAATATAAGGAAATCTGAATCAGATTTCTACAAAAAATCTTTCGGATTACGGAGTTGGAAAGGCAGATGTAATCAAAAAACCTTACCTTCTATATTCTGCATCAGCTTTGGTGCATTGTTACATTTTATGAAGTATTAAACCATTTTTGTTTCTGATATGGCCAAAAATATTGTTTCCCGCGATAAAGATTATTCACAGTGGTACCTGGATGTTGTTAAAGAAGCCCAGCTTGCCGAGCATTCGCCGGTTCGCGGCTGTATGGTTATCAAGCCCAACGGGTACGCGCTATGGGAGAATATGCGCGACGCCATGGACAAAATGTTTAAGGATACCGGCCACAGAAACGCATACTTCCCGCTCTTTATCCCGAAATCCTTTCTTTCCAAAGAAGCACAGCACGTTGAAGGTTTTGCCAAGGAATGCGCCGTTATTACGCACAGCCGTCTAATTAACTCCGAAAACGGTGTGGATGTCGACCCCACTTCCAAACTCGAGGAAGAGTTGATCGTCCGCCCCACTTCTGAAACAATTATCTGGGATACGTACCGCGACTGGATCCAATCCTACCGCGATCTTCCGATTCTTATTAATCAGTGGGCCAACGTGGTGCGGTGGGAAATGCGCACGCGCCTCTTTTTAAGAACAATGGAGTTTCTCTGGCAGGAAGGCCACACCGCGCATGCTACCAAAGAAGAGGCCGTTGCCGAAACCAGGCAAATGCTCGAAGTATACCGCACGTTCGCCGAAGATTTCATGGCGATGCCCGTGGTTACCGGACTCAAAACGGAGTCAGAGCGGTTTGCAGGCGCGGTTGATACGTACTGTATCGAAGCGCTGATGCAGGATGGAAAAGCGCTGCAAGCGGGAACATCTCATTTTCTCGGCGAGAATTTCGCAAAGGCTTTTGACGTAACATTTCAGGACAGCGACGGCAAATTGAAGCACGTCTGGGCTACGAGCTGGGGCGTTTCCACACGACTCATCGGCGGGCTGATCATGACGCACTCCGACGACGACGGCCTCGTCATTCCGCCACGTCTCGCACCAGATCAGGTTGTGATTGTGCCAATTTACCGCAGCGATGACGAAA
>PXAI01000248.1 GCA_003567135.1 Balneolia bacterium
CCGGGCACTTTGCCATTGATTCGCGGTAAGAGCGGTCAATGATTTCAAAAGCTTCGTCGATGTGGGCTTTTTCCACGATGAGCGGCGGACGGAAACGAACGGAGTTGGTTCCGCAGGGCAGGAGCAGTAATCCGTTGTGGTAGCAGGCATCCAGAAACGCCTTGCGCGCATGGCCTTCGGGGAAGTCGAAAGCGCACATCAGGCCGATTCCGCGTGCGTTGGTCACATGCTCATTTTCCTCAACAAAATGCTCAAGCTTTTTCTTGAGATAAGCACCGTTGATGGCCGCGTTTTCCACGAGATTATCTTCTTCAATAATTTCGAGGTAACGCTGGAAACGAATCATATCCACCAGATTACCGCCCCATGTGGAGTTAATACGTGATGAAACGGCGAATACGTTATCTTTCACTTCATCTATTCGCTTGCCGGCGAGAATTCCGCAAACCTGGGATTTTTTCCCGAAAGAGATAATATCCGGCTGAACGTAATGTTCGTGACACCAGAATTTTCCGGTAAGGCCAACGCCGGTCTGAACTTCATCATAAATAAGCAGAGCTTCGCGGCGGTCGGCAAGATCGCGCAGCGCCTGATGAAACTCAGGACGGAACTGATTGTCGCCGCCTTCACCCTGTATAGGCTCCAGAATAATCGCCGCGATTTCATCCGGATACATATCGAAATAACGCTCAGCCTGTTTCAGGGCGCGTTTTTCGGCTTCTTCAACATGACGTGTCACTTCACCGGTCATCGGGAATTTCATTTTTGGGTTTTCGATCCGAGGCCAGTCGAATTTCGGGAAATAAGCTACTTTGCCGGGCTCGGTGTTGGTCAGCGACATCGTGTAGCCGGTGCGTCCGTGGAAAGCCTGATCGAAGTGAAGCACCTTGTGGCCTTTTTCCTCGCGGTGGCCTTTCTCGAAATTCTTACGAACTTTCCAGTCAAAGGCGACTTTCAGCGCGTTTTCTACGGCAAGTGCGCCGCCGGCTACGAAAAATGCGTGCGGGAAATAATCGGGGATGCCAACGCGCTCAAACGTTGCCACAAACTCAGCCATTTCGCGGGTATAAACATCGGAATTCGAAGGATTGTGCAGGGCGATGCGTCCGATTTTCGCCTTGAATTCATCGTTATTCATTTTCGGGTGGTTCATGCCCACCGGATTGGAAGCAAAGAACGTAAAAAAGTCGAGATAGCGTTTTTGATGCTTAGCGTCGAATAAATAGGGACCTTCACTTTTGTCGAGGTCCAGAACCATATCGAAGCCGTCTGTCAGGAGCTTTCGCCCTAAAACATCATGAACCTGAGTGGCTTCTACATTTGAGAAATGAGACATGCAGATTTTCAGTTAGAGTTTGTAATAATTCACAGTTTATATCGCAAAAATATACCAATTATCGCCGTCAGCGACAAAATATGAGCGGTTCTAAGGTTTCGCGTTTAAATGGTTTAAACCCTGATCAGAGCGTAAGCGCCTCAAGATATTTGTATCCGCTGCCGGTATTGAACAGCACGATGGCGTCATTTTTCGAGATGATCTTTTCTTTTTCAAGCCGGTCGAGGACAGCCAGGCATGCTCCGCCTTCGGGAGCTGAGAATACGCCCGTAAATTTGTTCAGCCGGTGCGTCTCCCGGATCATCGTTTCATCGTCAACGGCAACGGCTGTTCCGCCGCTTTCACGGATGGCGCGCAGAATCAGGAAATCGGCCACGGCTGCCGGAACCCGGAGTCCGGAAGCGGCGGTATGTGCATCCTCCCAGAAATCCGCAGAATCATCGCCGTTTTCAAATGCCCGTACGATAGGAGCGCATCCCGCAGCCTGAACGCTGATCATTTTTGGCAATTTGGCGCTTTCCTGAATCCAGCCGAGTTCCTTCATTTCAGCGAAGGCTTTCCACATTCCAATTAGTCCGGTTCCGCCGCCGGTCGGGTAGATGATAGTATCGGGCAGATTTCTGCCGAGTTGTTCAAACAGCTCGTATCCCATCGTCTTTTTCCCTTCCAGCCGAAACGGCTCTTTAAGCGTGGAGATATCGTGCCAGCCCTCAGCATCCTTCCGTGAGGCCACGATTTTTCCGCAGTCGGTGATCAGGCCGTCAACCAGCTCAACGTGCGCGCCGTTTGAACGGCATTCGGTGATGAACGCTTTCGGGGAATCAGCCGGCATAAAAATGTGGCACGGTTTGCCGGCAAGAGCGGCATACGCAGAAAGGGCGCCGCCCGCGTTTCCGGCCGTTGGTATGGCAAACGATTTCACCCCGCGCTGAATGGCTCCGTTGACCGCCGCCGCCAATCCACGCGCTTTGAAAGATCCGGTGGGATTTACCGACTCATCCTTCATAAAAAGCCTGGAAAAGCCCGTTTCTTTTCTTAACCGGTCAACGGGCCGAAGCGGTGTGAATCCCTCATTCAGCGTAACCAGGGAAGAATCATCCGTAAATGGTAGAACCTCATGATACCGCCACATATCATTTCTTCGATTCGCCAGATTTTCCGGCTTTAACGTTTCAGCCGCTTTTTTCAGATCATATCGCGCCAATAAAGGCGCTCCGGTTTTTGACAAATTCAGGAGCTCATCTTTAGGATAGCGTTCTCCTGTTTTGGAGCATTCGAAGTGGGTGAGGGTGGAAGGCATTGGCGGTTTTGTATTCCGGGATATTGGGATTAAGAGAGTTTGGCACCAAAATATTAAAAATGCGGAATGCCCCGAACTTTAAATAGCCTGTTTTTTGAAATCACATGAATTATTAAATCATATAAAACCCTCAATATTTGTGTTTGTCGAGATAATTGCGAGTATTTCGGGGGAAACTTTGATTCCGTCTGATCAGACATAAATTATAATTTAAACGACGGTTGTATCGAAAGGTATTATGTACGGGATATCCAGTATCCCGGTTTACGCTTTAGGTTCATTACAGCAAATATTAGAATTTGCTCTTTTTCGACTGAATAGATTATTCCGTAAGGAAAGCGTGATACTATAAATCTTCGTTCCTTTTTAGTGATTTTGGTTCCTGAAGCTGGCTGCTGTTCTATAACTTTCAAAACTTTTTCCACCTCATCAATAAAAACATCCCCCAACCCAAGCATCTGTTCCTCGTAATAATCAGCTGCTTCAAAAAACTCTTTTCTGGCTTCCGAATGGAATTGAATAATCACTTTTGAAGTCGTTTTCTTGCATCATTTAGCACATCCGGGGCAGAATGCAGGGAAGCATTGCCAGACTTAAGAGAGTCTTTTCGTTTTTGTACTTCATCAATCCATGCCTGCTCAATTTCCGGATCTGTTTTGCCGTGAATACTCTGCAATAATTTGTCAGCCAGACGTGCTTTATCTTTTTTATTCAGATTCATGGCTGAGTTTACAATCTCTTTTAAATCAGTAATCATAAGCTAAAGAATTTGGTTTATCTGAATGTAATCATAAAAAAACTTTGAATACAGCACACTGAGTTTCCGTACTTCACAGCCGGTTTTAATAAAGTTTGACAATCAGCAAAGTAGCTGGCTTTTCTCTATTTGTGCGCGGCACTTTTGGTGTTAAAGGATCAGGCATTAGTGCTTTAGTGAATTATAATGTTAATATTATTATTTTGTTAAGTTCTGAACTGCGATAACGAAGGGTTATAATCGTGCAATGAATTTTAAATCAGCGAAGAGCTAATACTATGTCGGTCGATAAGATTCAGCGACAACGATTTGAGAAAAAGTACATCATTGGTGAGCAAACAGCGCTGTCAATCAGGGATTTTATATCCTGCTATCTCGAACCTGATGAGTACGGGGTAACGCAGGATGATTACTCTTATCCCGTACACAGCCTTTATTTCGATTCACCGTCTCTGAAAACGTACAAAGATACCGTGAACGGCGACCGGAACCGGTTTAAACTGCGTGTCCGGTTTTACGAAAATGCGCCGGAGAAACCGGTCTTTTTTGAGATCAAACGCAGATACAACCGGGTGATTACCAAGCAGCGTGCTGCCGTAACCCGTGAGTTCGCCGCTGAAATGGCGGCAGGATATCTGCCATCCTTCGATGATTTTTATTACAACGATCCCATGCAGTACAATGCCGCTGAAAGGTTCTGCGAGCTACAGAATCTGCTGCAGGCCACGCCCAGGGTACATGTCGCCTACCGTCGCGAGGCCTGGAAAGCACACGGTGTCAATTCGGTACGGGTTACGATGGATCGTCAGGTATTAAGCGAGCCCCGTCAGGATTTTGACTTATCACCGGACATGACTGATCCGGTTAATGTTTTTGGCGATGACATCGTTCTGGAGCTGAAATTTACCGATCGATTCCCTGACTGGTTTCAGGAACTTGTGCAGGTTTACGGCTTGCGCGAGGAGTCCGCCGCAAAATATGTGGATGGCATCCTGATCCACGGTGAGCAGAAAATTGCATCCCCAATTTACCATCATATATGAATGATTTACTGACAACAATAGATACCGCGCCGATACCGACGGATGTTCCGACTCTGGTGATGGCGCTTGTACTGGCGTTTATGTGCGGGCAGCTGATGGCATGGGTTTACATGTACACGCACACCGGCCTTTCGTACTCAAGAAGTTTCGTGAGTTCGCTTATCGTCATCCCGATCACCGTGGCGATGGTTATGACGGTGCTGGATAACAATATTGTAACCGCATTCAGCCTTCTGGCCGTTTTTGCGATTGTCCGGTTTCGGAATATTCTAAGGGATACGCTCGATACGGTTTATATTTTATCGCTGATTGTGGTGGGAATGGCGTGTGGTACCCAGAAATTCGGTACGGCCATAATCGGAACGCTGATTGCCGCCACGGTTCTGATGTACATCTGGTTTACGTCGTTCGGAGCCCGCCAGCGTTACGATCTGATTTTGAATATTCAGTGGGCAAGGCCGCTTTCAGAACTCGGAGAGCTGGAAGCACGGATTGGCAGATATTCGCTGAAATCGAAAATGGCAAGTCAGCGTACTTCAGCAACCGGAGAAACACTGGCCGATCTTTCGTACAGGGTTTTGCTCAGAGATCCCGACAAGCTGGATGAAATGCTGGCTGAGCTTCAGGAAAGTGCAGGAATTAAAAGAGTAACTACTATCAAGGCGGATGATGAATCAGAAGTTTGAGCCCGTACCAATTCCATTAAAACAGAGGTTACGCGAACTCAGGGTAAAAGTGCTGCCGCTGGCGGTGTTCCTGATTGCCGGAATCGTGGTGGCTTCCCTTTGGACACAGCGCACCAGCAGCCCGGATTTTGTAGGACAGGTTTATGCTGAGGATGCGGTTCTTCGCGCGCCTTCTGCCGGTATTGTTACCGGCCTGACTATCGCTCCATTTTCTACCGTTAAGGCCGGCGATGTGATTGGCAGAATACTGGTCGTTGAGCCTTCTGTTATCGAAGCAAACCTCGCGTTTATTCGGGCAGAGATGGAGTATCTCCGGATCAGTCGTGAGCCCGAAGTGGACAGACAGCGAAACAGGCTGAATTACGAGCAGATGCAGCTGGACCTGTTGTCCGAAAAACTGGATCTGGCGTCGCTAAATGTGCGAAAAACCAGAGCCCGGCAGGC
>PXAI01000258.1 GCA_003567135.1 Balneolia bacterium
CAAAGTCTGTTTTGCAGATCAGGATGATCGGTTTGAATACCTGAATCAATAACCTGCACAATCACATCCGGACTTCCGCTTTCAATTGCCCATGCAAGCTCGGCACCGATATCAACGCCTGCTGTTCCGCCTACCAGTCCCGTATTATTCAAAAACCACTGCTGGCTGTAAGAAGGATCGTTAAACGCCGACATAAGACCGGCCTCGATAGATGTCCGGTCAAGTGGGGGATCGGATACTTTTGTTCGCGCGAGTTTCACCTGATAGACTGGGCTTGCTTCCTCAATACGCGTATTTGATTTTAAAGAAGCAATAAGTTCTTCAGGATTAAGATCCGAATCGAACGACACCTGATACCATCTGTCAAGTCCCCATTTGCGGTGCCGTTCAGCAAAACGCGGATCGGTTGGGATGAGCTGGCGAACGGTTGTAGTACCAATGCTCATCAGCAGATTGTCTACATCCTCAAAACCGGTCGTCATCAGCTCGCCGGTCGACTGAATCTGTAAAGACTGTTTAACCTCCGCGGAAAACTTAATTTCCATCTTGCCGGGAATGATACCGGAACTCTGGGCATATACGCCGCTTCCGGCAAAAGAAAAGATCAGCACTAAAGCTGATACAGAAAACACGAAAAGAATCTTTTTCATAAAAGTAATGACTAATAAATATCAGGAAGCCCCAGAGTTGTATATGGCTACAGTTTTGTAAGCATCAAGTTGAAGTGTCCTTAACCAGTTTCATAAATTGGTTAAAAGCCCGTTTTATGCTTTTAAAAGCGGTATATAGCGGATCAATATTGATAACAAAACGCAAGCCATTTATTCCTGAGGATGGTTGCTTATAAAGGGATTTAATCTAAGTAAACTTTACAAATTTTCACTGCTCAGCTTGTAAAAAATATCTGTGAAAAGAAAAAATAAAGGGATAAGGATTGACGATTTAAGATCTGCGATTAGTGATTTGAGATTTTCGCCAATACACGCTGGTTTCTGAAAAAAACGTTACTGGCAGAACCGACCCCGAAGCGGGTCGAATACGAGTAATCCCGGGTGGAGAAACCGAAGCGCCAGTGCAGGCATCGCAACCCGGGGTGCCGAAGGTAACTCTCAAAACCGGCCCGAGACTGGATCGTTTTTGCAGCTCAAAAGCAACCGAGGGCCAAAAACACAATCGGGATTGGCAGGCAGGCCGTCTAATTATCAACGTTTTACTCTCACCCTGACACGCTTAATCCCCAAATAAAAAACCCCTGAGCCGTAATAAAAACAACTCAGGGGCGTAACCTGGTGGGACCGGGCGGAATCGAACCGCCGACACACGGATTTTCAGTCCGTTGCTCTACCGACTGAGCTACAGTCCCTTTCGGTTGAGAGCATCAAATATAAGGCGATTCGCATCTTTAAAAAAGCCCGGAAATAAAAAAAGTCTCTTTTTATTTCCGGGGATCATGGTGGATTTTCTAAGCGTTCATCAAGCTTGTTTAAAATCATGCCCTTACTTGATGAGCATCATTTTACGGGTCAGGATTTTTTCTCCCCGGTGATCGCCTGATACGCGGAGGCGGTAGATGTAAACTCCGCTGGCCAGATTGCCCGCGTCAAATGTCACGGTATGGCTGCCAGCTGATCTTGTTCCGTTTTCAAGCTGTGCCACGCGCTGGCCCTGAACGTTGAACACATCCAGCCTGACTTCCGCCGTTTCGGGCAGATCGAACGTAATTAGCGTGGCCGGATTAAACGGGTTCGGATAGTTTTGGCCAAGCGCCACTTCGCGGGGGAGATCGGCCTCATCTTCGGCCGATGTTTGTGATTCCGGTAAAATATGCAGCTCAAACCGGGGCTCAAGGCCTTCGATCGAAACCGGCCGCGGAGCACTTAGTGAGCCCGGCGCGATTGCCCTGTTCTGGAAAATTTCCACGCTTATCGGCTGATCCGCTTCAAGAGGCATGCGTGCACCTGTGTACAAGTCGGTAATCTCTACCACAAAATCCTCCGGAAGGCCTCTTTTGGTCAGCAGCCTGAGTTCCGCATCTTCATTCAGCGTAGCCGGTAAATAAATCTTGAAATCAGCCGATTCCGTAACATCCCCTGAAATACTCTTTACCGCAAGCGGATCTGAATCGGGGATCAGCAGTATCTGAGCATAAATCTCAGAAATGCTCTGAAGCTGAATGATATCTGCCTGCCCGTTATCTTCCCCGGTCCAGACCAGTCCCATCGTGCTTTCAACGGTTGGAGAAGTTAATGCCAGAGAAACCATTGGAAGCTCAGCTTCGGCCTGCAGATTGAGCCCGGATTCCGAAATCTGACACCGGTCGGCAGAGGGCGCAGGACGCTCTGAAGCCGTAAAATGATCCCGGGAGATTGTAAGCTCCGTCTCGTCATTCACCCTAACCCAAAATCCGCTGAATGGCTCAATCGAATTAAGTACTGAACCAATGCGGTCAGGAAGCTGGATATCCTCTGGTTTTACCGTTGAATTCCAGAAACGGTATCCGCCATATGCGCCCATATTGGCATCCCAAACGTAAACGGCATCATTTATATACGCCGCATTATCCCCCTGGCCAGAATAGATTTTTTCCCAGTCAAGCGCTTTCTCGTAAGGATTACCCACAAAATTCCATCCCCGTAAATTTCCGCCTTCTGCGTTATAGGTCAGCGTTCGGGTGACGTCATCTTCGTTCAAAAATCCTGAAACGTTCATCAAAACCGGCCATGGTCGTACACCGGGCGGCGTTTCGCTGCGGTTGATATTCACCATGAGCGGTAATCCGGCGTTTGCCGTTTGCTGCAGGCTCCCGGTTCCGGCAAACTCATTTATATCAGAAGGGGATGCCCATTTTTGGGTGGATTCATCATACCAGAAAACGTTTGGAACGCCATCGGGAACGTCAGCGCCGGGGAATCCGCGGGTTTCAATGCCCTCAAGCAGATCGCCATAACGAACCGCGTCGACGGGTGAGGCCAGCATTCTCCATCCGTTGTTGGGGCCGTAAATCTGGTTTGTCAAGCGGGTTGGTGCTTTGCTGATCCGGATGGTGAACCGGGGGGATGTGTTCATGAGTTCGGTATCAGAGCTAAGCAGATGTTCGGTGGCCTGTTCCAGAATTTCATCGCGGCTTTCAGGCTCATCCGGAACAGGGAAACCGGTTCCGTCGATATTGAAACTGTAGGTAAACCGCGACCTCATATTAATTTTACGGTCTTCGGTGTGATCAATCAGGTGTACATCCCATTCATCCGGAATCTGATAAAATACGGGCCAGTTAAGGGTAAAAACCCCGGTATATGCGGATGTCGCCACATAATCAAGCGGAATCTCCACCGGCTCCTCAATTTCATCCACGTCAATAAACGGGTAGTGATTGAGCGTGAGCGGCTGGTTGTTTTCGGTTCGGGTAAACAGCGCCACGTATTGATTGTTGAAAGGCGTTCTGAAACGAATATCAAGCTCGTCCATGCCGGTGCGGGCATCTTCGGTGAATCCGACAAACGCGATGCTGGATCGATTCGAGCCGGCGTGCTGAAGCTGAAATCCGATCACGCCAAAATCACCCTCGGGAATCAGATCGCCGGGATCACGGGCTGGGTTTTTATTAACTATCGGTTTTGGGGGTTCATCTCCATCCGGAGATACAGCGCCGCCGTAAAATGGCGCTTCGTTTATGCGGGATGATAACGGAAAAGACAAACTTCCGGGACCGGTGTCCAGATCAACTTCAACCAGAAACCCCTGATACGGAGCGATCTCAGGCCCGGCGGCGATCGAGAAATCGTAATCCTCGCGGTCGAACCCGGGGAATAGTGCGAAAATATCATCCAGAATTTCGATGATGTCAGATACAAGCGGATTCGTATATCGCCATGCACCCGGCTGCTGATTCGGGCCGTTATCGAACATCGGATCCCACATATAAATGGTATCGAAGACGTTGGTGCGATCAGCCTCGCGCCAGTTCAGCGGGGTGGCAAACGGATTACCCACAAAATGGAACCGTGTAGTGACCTCATCCAGAATGGTGACGGATCCGCGCTCATCGCCGTCGGTTGGTACGTTTATAAACGGGAGTCCGAGGCCCTGATTTCTGAACGCGGCCGGAAGCTGGACATCATTAAACATGAAAACCAGAACCGGTTCATCAGCGTCGCTGTCCAGGTTCTGGAGCGGCACCCACTGACTTGAAGTACTGTTCCAGCGGAACGCGTTTGGTGAACCCGTCGATGCCTGGCCGCCTGGAACGCCCTGAACCCACATGTTGCTCAGAATATCGGAGTCACTCAGGCCGGATACGGGCGGTGCGAAAATTCTCCAGCCGGAGTTGCCGTCAAACTGCCGCTCTGTTACAGCTTCGTCAATCTCAAGTGTGCCGTCCTCGATATCCAGCAAATGACCCTGTTCAAAAATTACCCGCCCAAGATCAAGCGTTCCTCCGGAAACGGCCAGCGTGGCGCCTTCTTCAAACGTAATTTCATTCGGGAAACCCAGCGTAAAACTGCCCGATAAATCAGCACGGAACTCGTTGCCGTCGCTGATGGTGAAACCGGTGTTGCCGTCGTTCAGGTTGATGACAGCTTCATCTACGAAAGTCAGGCTTCCGTTCAGCGTAAACGGAGCGTTTTCAGCGATATTAAGCTCGCCGGGAATGTCATCGCCGGTTATGACCAGATCGCCGTTAAGCGTAAGACCGGCCGGATTATCGATAAAGAAAAAGGGTGCATCCAGCGGATCAGAAACCGTCAGCGTTTGAGGATCGGTCCCGTTGAAAAACAGAGCGCGGCGGTTAGTGGTCAAACTACCGTCAACAATCACGTCACCAGCAATGTGGAGATCGTTAAGTCGAATCGGATGCAGGCTGATTTCACCTTCCTCCTCAACCGTAAGATCCCCGCGAATAAAGCGGTCTCCCTCACGGTTTCTGGGATCATCTTCGTTGCCGGGATTATCATTAAAAAAAAGCGTGAGTTCTGTATCAATAATCCGAACATTCCAGGGTGAGCGTGAAATATCATCTTCCGTAGGGGGATCATTTTCGACAATAATCCATTCCTCATTGGCGCTGAAGTTCAGGCCTGTGTTATAGATCAGGGTCGATCCCTCCCCGTATCTTGGCGGATTCGAATTATTCACGATAAACGTGTTTTGAAACAGCGTCAGGCTTCCGTTGATAGTGGTATCTTCTCCGAAGTCTACGCCGCCCTGAGGATCTCCGTCAACGAGTTCACCCAAAATGTCTACGTCATTCAGAATCACTTCCCCGGGGCCGGAGATAATCGCACCGTTAAAAAAGGTCATTTTCCCGAAACAGGTTCCGTCAGGACACGCATTAATCGATCCCGCTTCGCCGTCATCTTCTTCCAGCGTAATATCGCCGATTGAAATAGAAAGATTACCGCCTTCTGCAAAACTGAGCGTTCTTCCAGGCTGAATGATAATCTCGGAAAGCGTTGCGGTTCCGGTGTTTACAATCACGTCGTGCGCGATCGTCACCTCAACCGGCGTAACGGGCACGGTGCCCTCCGCCCAGACTGCAGGATCATCCCAGTTTCCGTCG
>PXAI01000326.1 GCA_003567135.1 Balneolia bacterium
ACCTTAAAAAGTCGTTTTCATTTTCGGACTGAGCAAAAACGGGTGCAGCCAGCAGCATCACCAATAATGCCGATGCAAACCCCGTAATGATTTTATTCAAAGGATTGTATTTATATTTCATGGGTTGTGTTGATTAGATGGAATGGTACCGGATTTACAATAGCGTTTAATCCAATACGGTTTAGTTGCTATGCGTGTAGGTTTAAGCACTTAGCAAATAACGGATGATGTAAAAAATAATCAACACATATTTTTATATATGTAAATAATGTGATTTAAGGTAAATAATGGTGTTAGGTATAGCCGTAAGTCTAAATAAAATTTTCTCCTGAATGCTTTACGAAGCGCCAGATTGAATCCGGATAAATTAAATAGTGTAAACGGGGCACGTTTTTTTCTTGAGCTTGAAAGCAAAAAAAAGCCCTGACCACAAATGTGATCAGGGCTTACGTTTTTTCGCGTTTTAGAAACGCGTGTCCGGTGTTACTTCACCAGCATCATTTTCTGAGTCTGAACGAAGCTTCCGGCCTGCAGTCTGTACAGGTAGATACCGGAGGCGAGCCTTGAAGCATCAAAGCTTACCGTGTGGGTTCCTGCACTTTGCATTCCGTTTGTCAACGTTGCAACTCTCTGACCCTGAACGTTAAACACGTCGAGGCGAACCTCAGCGGCTTCAGGCAGGGCATAGGTAATGTTGGTCGTTGGGTTGAACGGATTCGGGTAGTTCTGGCCAAGTGCGAACTCGGTTGGAACTTCGCCGTCGTCGGCTACGCTAACGTCCATCAGGTTGTTGTAGAATACAACATCAAGTACCTGATCTTCGCCAACGAGAACAACTACGCGGTCTTCAGCGCCGTCAGGGCCAACCTGACCTTCCCATCCGTCATTCGGAAGCGGGCGGTCGTCGCCGGCTACGATGAAGTATTTGTAACCGTACTCGGTTCCGGCTTCGCCTGAAAGCTCGTAAGTAATGGTGAATACGCCGGGCTCATCGCCTTCAACGAGTTCTTCACCTTCAATTACGCTCCAGTCGTTGAATCCGCCGCGGAGGTAAACCATGTCACCTACGGATGGATCAAAGTTGCCGAGTTCTTCCTGAACGCTCATGTTCACCTGGAAGGTAACCATTTCAGCGCTGTCATCTTCTTCGACAGTCAGCATTACAGGAACCTGAACCATCGGTGTATCCTCTACATTTGTAGATACGTTGATGAACGCGTTGTAAACGCCCGGCTCAAGGCCTGAGGAATCTACGGTCAGCGTGATTTCATCACTTTCGCCACCTGGGATTGAGCCACTTACAGGGTCACCTGTGATCCATGTTGCAGGCACTTCATCTTCACCGAAGATAGAGATCGTATCAATTTTGATAACGAACATGTCTGTAACATCGTGGTGTCTCCAGGCGATGTGCACGGTTTCGCCGGCATAGTCACTCAGATCAATTTCACGCTGTTCCCAGATGTTGCTGGAAAGCGTTTCTGAGAAGAGCAGCTCGGTGAAATCTTCAGGAGCTGTTCCAGTGGTTGACAGGTATACACTGTAGTTTTCCAGTGGCCAGTCAGGATCCTGAGCAGCAGCCCAGAATTCGAGCGTATCGTTTGGCCCGAGCTCAACTGCAGGTGAAATGAGCCAGTTATCCGGATTTAGGGGTGTGCCCTGGAACCAGGAGAATGATCCGGCTGAACCTGTTCCGCTGTGTACATCCTCAGGGATATCAAACAGGAACCAGTTTTGTCCGTCGCCATCAGCATCGATTGCTGTCCAGCCTGCAGGCGGGAATACGCCACTGGAGAAATTCTCCTCAAGGCGAACCGTGCTGGATGGAGTTACATGCGGATGCGTGTTGGTGATGGTACGAATTTCGCCGTCGGTATTAATTACCATACGGGCCTGGCTTGCCTCAAGTGCTTCCGCTCTGGTAGCAAACTGCTGGAACGGGAAGTTACGGTACTGGCGAACCGCGTTTTTCAGGCGGTCAGAGCCGTCGACTGAACGCTCGCCTGTTTCAACCTGAGTTTCAACAATACCGCCACGGGCAGGGGAAGCATCGCGCGCACCGCTCTCATCGTCTTCCACGAAGCTGAGAGAGTAAACGAGCTGGTCGCCACCGTCCATACCTGCATTGGTAATGGTCATAGTAGAAGTAGTTGACTCACCGGCTGTAAGGGTGAACTCAAACTCTTCCGGTGTTACTTCCACAACAGCAGGGCTGATTGCCTCACCGCGAAGCTGTACGAATACCGGGCTGTCTGCAGCATTGCTGTAGATAAACAGGGTACCGTTTTTAACTCTTGCAAGAAGTGGCGCGAAGGTCACATCAAGCATAAACATTTCTTCAGGAGCAAGCGTGAGAGGCTCGGTTTCAACTACATACGCATCGCGGTCTGTGTTGAAGAAGCTGATCTCAAGCATATCTGAACCTGTGTTAGATACCATAACCTGGTCAACGAATACTTCGCCAACGAGAACGGTACCGAAGTCGAGCAGATCAGGATCAACTGCGATAGCAGGTACACCTGTTACATCGAGTGTTACCGGTACTTCAACTTCCGGAGTTTCCGGGTCGTTTGAAAGGATCGTGAGAATTTGCTCGTATGTACCGCCAAACAGATCGGTTGGATCGATGTTCAGGGTTACCGTTACAGACTCGCCGGGATCAACTGAACCTTCAGCAGGCTCAACTGATGTAACAACGTCATCCATATCGGTTACACCGTTAAGGCCAAGCTCGCCGCTCCATACACCGGTATTGGCAGTGGTAATCCAGCCGTTACCGATCCAGACGTACAGGCCGTCCATATCAATGGGTGTGTCGAGGTCGATAGTTGCGTCGATTGGATCGTCGAATGAACCGCCAACCCATGAAATGCGCTGGTCTGCACCAAGATCTGAAAGGCCGCCCATCTGAAGCAGAAGATTTGCTTCTTCGAAGTCGTCGCTGTCAGAAACGAGCAGGGCGAAATCGTTCGTCCATGTACCGCCGGTTGCGCTGAGCAGTTCCAGGAATGCAGTTACGCTGGTAAGTTCGCCCTGGAGGCCATCAGCAACTACCATGAACTCGCCATCGGAGAATTCAAGTTCTTCAAACTCAATCAGGAATGAGTCATCATCCATAAGCTCTACAGGGGTGCCTGTGTTGGCGGCACGTTCCATCTCGAAATTACGAATAACCTCAAGTGCTTCTTCTGATGGGTTTTCAAGATCGCCACTGAAGTGCTGATTCAGAACACTACGCTCGAAAGCGTCGTTGTTGTTGGCAGAAAATTCGTCAGCTGAGAACTGCTTGTAAGCAAGCGCAATGTTTTCTGCATCGATTTTAACACCATTGCTACTGCGCTCCATACCGAGGAAACCGTCGAACATAAAGTCGAGGCGTCCGTCGCCGTCGTTAGTAATAACGAGTTCGGCTGTAACTACGTCGCCCTGGGCATCAGCATCCACGGAAGCTTCTGCTTCGATGCTTTCAGGATCAACAGTAATAACTGAAGGAAGTACACCTTCGCCTGAAAGTGCTACGGATACAGTTGGGTTAACCGGATCGTTTGATTCAATAATAAGGTTACCGGTATCAACACCAGTTGACTCAGGCGCGTAGGTAATGTTTACATTCAGGCTCTGGTTTGGCCCGAGGAACTGCGCTTCATTGATATCATCTGAGAAAACGCTGTTGTCGGTAGTAACAGAAAGGATGATCAGGTTTTCACTTCCAACGTTGGAAATGGTGATCATTTCAGTTTCGTCAAAGCCTACGGTTACTTCACCGAATTCAACGTCATCATCTGAAACAGCTAATTCAGGACCTGAAGGAGTTCCGGCAAGAACATTGTCGAAATCCATCCAGAAATCACCGTTAAGCCTTTCGCCGGTTACCATAATCTGGATAAGCTCGTCTTCATAGTCAGAAAGATCCCATGAAACGGTGGCGTAGTCTGTGGTTACATCGTGGTTGCCGGCACCGAAAGTTTCGAGAACTTCTACGGTTTCGCCGAGGTCTGAAATAACCATAACCTGCATTTCGAAATCGCCTGCAGGAGTAGCAGTATTTGGGTAGCCTGACCAGTTAACTACCCGGTAACTGAACTGGAGAACCGGATCTGATCCTGCTTCAATAAGAGGAGTAGACCAGAAACCGGCAGCAGATGTTGTAGTTCCAAAAAGGTTCACAGCAAGACGCTGGGAATCATCCACACCGCCATCTTCGCGGATACCCATGCCGAAGGTTGCATTGTCGTGGCCGCCATCCCAACCGGGAGGAAGTGCCATGCCGCCGGTGCCATAGTCAGGATTTTCGAAATCCTCAAAGAGGAAATCAACAATCATGGGTTCGGTTACGCTGGCAACAAGTGAAAGTTCGAATGATTCGACGCCGGCAAGATCGGTTGATACAGTGGCAATCTCGTCAACATCACCTTCAACGTCAGGAAAGAAGGTAAAAGTAACCGACTCATCTTCACCTGAACCGATTGAAAAAGAAGCAGGTGATGCCTCAAATCCGGCCGGAACAGAAATGTTAACGGATACGTCTTCGTCGCTCAGGTTTGAGAAGGTAACTTCTGAATCTGCTGAATCCATCAGGGTAAGCAGATCGCCGAAGTCAACAACGTTTGTGCTTACAGCAAGGTCGGCTGCAACCTGCGGGCGTACCATAAGATGGCTGTAGCCGGCAAAAACAGCACCTAATGCATCCCAATCTCCACCGTTAGTTCTGAAAAAGCCGCTACCCTGTGTAGGGCTGTCTTCATCAGTGGCAAGGAAAACGTTGGTTGGTGTTGGCGGTTCCCAGCGAGCACCAATGAACAACTCAACACCAGCTTCCAATTCAATTTCTGCATCAGAAACATCAACAGCAAGCCAAACCGGTGATGGAGGAATGCCTTGTGGAAGATCGGTAAAGGTTGCGTTCAAAGAAGCGAGTTCAGTACCGGGCTCACCGCCTGGTCCGTCGGAGTCGTAGAATACAACTTCGAAGTCGACTGAGTTTGGCCCGCCGGCAAGTGTCAGGAATGAAAAGCATACATTCTCAACAGCGCCGCCGAATGCTGAAGTATATCCTGCGATAGCTTCAACTTCATCAGCAACCGCCGGGTTACCGGATACGCCGTTTTGAATCGTTCCGTTGTCGTTAATAATAAGGCCCGTTGCATCTTCACAGCTGATGGCGTTCATCAGTTGCGTATTAGTAGGGCTAAAGGATTGTACAAAGTCACCCCCTGATGAGGCGAAATCAGCAATTTGCTGATTTGCAGCTACATTGTTGGGGTCTGCTTTAAGACTGGCATCCTGCGACATTGCCTGGCCGTAAGCCTGGCTGCCCGCCAATAGAAAAGCAAACAAAAAGACTGCTGTAGACAGTATCTTGTAGTTGTCTTTCATAAGTATATGTTTTGGTTTTGATAATGAACGATTTAACAAGATTCAGATTCACAGAGTGAATTGAATTAACTTGATTTAACTCTACGCAACACCCTCTG
>PXAI01000032.1 GCA_003567135.1 Balneolia bacterium
CAATCCTTTGAGCTCCCCGGGTTGGACTCGAACCAACAACCCTGCGGTTAACAGCCGCATGCTCTGCCATTGAGCTACCGAGGAATGTTCCCGAACAGAGATGCCAAATATACAGCTATCTACATACCCATGTCAATAGATTTTCAAACTTTTTATAACCTTTTTTGCAGAAATCAGACCTATTCCGTATTCAGCCTTATGAATCAACATCCTGGTTCGGCGAAATGATCTTTTGCACTGCCCTGCCATTGTGATTCAAAGCCATAAAAAAAGCCGGCATCCTCAGTGAGAATGCCGGCCGGAAATTTGCCTCAGGGAGTATTAGTTGCCCTGATTGTAAATTTTGCTTGAATTGCGGTAGTCGCTTGCAGGGTTGCTGAACCAATCCTGGTAGAGTGTACCGCCGCTCTGAGCCCAGTCTGCGAACTTGAGGTATGCATCAAGGATGCTTGTTTTCTCAGTTGGGTAAGCAAAGCTTTCAATAATGTTGATTGCCCAAGGCAGGTTGTTCTCAGTTACGTACCAGCGATTCTGTGACGGGTTAGAATCATCATCGAGCGTGCCGAAGAAGCTCATGTCAACGAGATCTGTTGGGGCGTTACCCGGAAGGTGAACCTCGCGGCCACGCTCACGATCTGAGATAATGAATGGCTTGAAATCAGCGATTGAGAAGTTGGTGAAGTCATAGTTTCCACCGGTGAAATCGATTTCAATTACGAACTCGGCTGGAGTTACGTATGGAGCATTAGGATCGGTGTTTACACCAATTCCGCTGCCAGGATGCTGCATTTCATTGTAAGCGTTGTCGAATACAATGATGGTTGGCAGGCTTTGTCCGGCCTCAGTACCGTTAGAGTTCAGCGTGATGTAGCTTTCAGTCAGGCTGTATCCGCTCACGTTGATGTGAGAGTTGTCGATTCCGCTGGTAAGCTGGAAACCGAAACCATTCTGGTAACCGGCACCGAAGGCACGCAGTTTGAAGTAAGCTTCGATACTCTGAACAACGTTGTTGTTGTTTGAAGTTACGGTGAACTGATAGTCAATAACTACGTCGTTGAAGTCAAAGTCACCTTTGGCTGGCCAGAGATCCTCATATACGAGTGTTCCGGGGCCTGCTGCCGGGAACTGGTTCTGAACTTCACCACCGCCACAGCCTGTTCCGGCGCAGAGAAGGAAATCTTCGAAGTCAGCTTTTGAAAACTCTACAATAAGTGTAGCTGGTCCGGGCTTGGCAGAAACTCTCTGATCCTGCAGCTCGGATAAAGTGTAATTAACTACAAATGAACCGGCCATTCCGTCGCCAATTCCGCTGATGCCATCAACTTTAATTCCTCTGAAAGGAATCTGAGCACCTAGATTACCAGTTTCAATTTGGCCATAGCTAAAACTACCAACTACATCTGAAACACTGATATTAGAATAGGTTCCATCAGCGGCTTCAATTGCGTAATTACTTAGCTCGCGGCAACCAGGACCCGGACAACCATCATGCTCAAGTCTGAGGCTGATGTGATATTCACCTGTATCGCAGTCTTTCACCACGTTTTCGATTACGGTAGTAAACCCTTGTCCGTGGCTTTTGGAAAGCTCACAGCTTTGAGCATTAGCCACAGGAGAAGCTGCAAACGAAATCATCAGGAATGCAGCTGCTGAAAATAAAATGTTAAACGTCTTCATAATTTAATTCCCTTTATCAATTAAATGGTTCAGGAGCCCTGTGGCTCAAACACGTGGTTAATAGCAGAGCTACCCAGGTTGAATTCCTTCTCCTGGCCTCTGTAAACTACAGTAACAGTTTGCATGTAGGCCGGAACAGTAACTTTGAAGGAAGCTTCATTGCCCTGAAAAGCATTTACCCGCATTAACTGGGTACCGTCTTCAGAGTAAACCCGTACTGAACTGGTTTGATACCCTGTAATGTTAAACTCAACCTCTTTTTGGGTTTTCCAGTCGAAGCTGGAAGGGATCACTAAATCTTCGATGCTGCGAATCTCATCCTGATCACCTGATTTAGTTGGAGAATCACAGGCTGTCATGTACATGAAAGAAACAAGCACAACTGTGATTAACTTAAAGTATGATGTTTTCATAAGTTTTTTGGGTTTGTTTGAATATTACGAACCAAACATACAAGTCTTTATATATAAGTGTAATTCCTTTTCGATAAAACACATTATTCTTTCGACGAATGGCACGATTACTCTGCAAAAACAGCTTGATATACAAAATACCACCATTTCGCGTGTTTTACAATATGAACAGTTAAGCTTAACCCCTGTAAGAATTAGATTTACCGCACAGGTTTTTATTCATTGAAAATCTGCCTGAATCCAAGCCCGCGCTACCCTGCTCCTGATCCATTTCTATGTATGCTGGAAGAATTTGGTTAATCTAAATTCTAATATTGATGTTGTTTATTAGATTTTTTTTGTATATTTCTGATGACAACTTAAATGTGTTATATGAAAGTAAATGACCGACAAAAAAAGATGTAGTTAAAATGACCTGAAACTGAATACAGGAGTTCGTTATGTCACTAAATCCCTTAAATAGAAAACAAAACGCTGATATCCACTATAACTATCGGGTTAAAGTACAGTTGGGTGTAGCGCTGAGTCTGCTATTGTTTATCGGCCTGTTTAACATCAATTTCGATATAGACAGCGAAATTGAGTTCACTGTAGTTGAACAGGATGTAATTGAGATGGAAGAAATCGTAAGAACAGATTTCCAGCCACCGCCACCACCTCCTCCCCGTCCGCCAATGCCGGTAAGCGTGCCCGATGACGCCATTGTAGACGACTCGTTCGACTTTGACGCTATGCTCGATTTCGACGATACGTTCGATCTTCCGCCTCCGCCGCCTCCGGCAGATGCCGATGAAGAAGACGATGAACCAGAAATTTTTGTGATGGTTGAACAGATGCCCGAACTGATTGGCGGTATCGCAGAACTTCAGCGACACGTTCGCTACCCCGAAATTGCGCGGAAAGCCGGAGTTGAGGGCCGTGTGGTCGTGCAGTTTATAATTGATGAGCAAGGCAACGTCCAGGATCCGTTCGTGGTTCGTGGAATCGGAGCCGGAGCCGACGAGGCCGCCCTCCATGCTGTAAGACAGGTCCGGTTTACTCCGGGAATGCAGCGCGGCAGGCCGGTAAAAGTACAGTATACAATACCTGTTCAGTTCAGGCTAACCAAAGCCGATTAACACATCAACGGCCCGGCTGTGGAAACGGCCGGGTCGTTCTTTTTCGGCTGGTTCCTTTGAAGTGATTTCAGAGAGTATGGCTCAGGGATATTTCATCCCCGGGCCATTTTTGTTAAACGGTCTGAGAGTCCGCCAAACCGTACGGTACGCTTAGCCAGACACTCCCCGATCACCTGGCTGTTTCCGTAAACTGTCATCTTTTTCCGGGCGCGTGTGACCGCCGTGTAGAACAATTCCCGCGTCAGCACCGGCGATACGGCTTCGGGTAATACCAAAACCACTTCGTCAAACTCCGAGCCCTGACTCTTATGAACGGATATCGCGCGGCACGGTTCCGAAATCTGCATCAGCTGCGCCGGATGATATGAGATGTAGTTACCCGACTCCCCCCTTCGCTCAAACCAGACCTTCAGGCCGTCGGAACCATCTGACAATACCACGCCGGTGTCTCCATTATAGAGGCCAAGATTGTAATCGTTTTTTGTGATCATCACCGGTTTGCCGTGGTACCATTCGTTTCCACTTTTTATGAGTAGATTTTCGGCAATACCGTTCAGTTCGCCCGAGCTGCGTGAGCCGCTTCGGTGCGCGCACAGAATCTGAAACTGATTCAGGATATTGAACGCTTCCTCCGGATCAGAAACTTCCATCAGCTTTTTATGCTGATCTGAAATCCGGCTAATCAGCTCTTTAGTGATTTCACCCTTGTCCCTGGCTTTGTCATAATCTGTATACGAGAGATCAGCCTCACCACTGAAAAGGTCAAAAACTTCTTTCTGATTTCCTTTATTGATCGCATCCGCAAGTTTCCCGATTCCCGAATCCTGCGAAAAACGACGCGAATAGTCGAGCTTAACAACCGCATCCTGAAGTGACGTTACGTCCGGACTGATCTGATCCTCAGGTATCTGAATCCCGCATTTTTTCAAAAACGCGAACTGACCTTTACTGATTTTATTCAGATCATCGCCGCTGCAAATATCTGCGAGCACAGCACCGGCCTCTACGGATGCAAGCTGGTCGCGGTCACCAATTAAAATAAGATGTGTTTGGGGATGCAGCGCGTCTATCAGTTTGGCCATCATCGCAAGATCAATCATCGAGGCTTCATCCACGATTACAATATCCGCGTTTATGGGATTTTCTCTGTTCCTGCGAAAATGCGGGCTCTGGTGGATGGTTCCCAGCAATCTGTGCAGCGTGGAAGCCTCGCCCGGAATATGCCGCCGGAGGTTTTCGGGGATGGTATCCAATCCCTGCAGAACGGATTCCTTCACGCGAGCGGCCGCTTTTCCCGTCGGCGCCGCAATTTTGATCGTCAGATCTTTATCCGGATTCACCGCAACCAGCAACGCGGCCAGCCGAAGCACTGTGTACGTTTTTCCCGTTCCGGGCCCGCCGGTGATCACAGATAGTTTTCGCATCAGCGCACCGGCACACGCCGCAGCCGGCCAGGCTGATTTCTGATCATCACCGAATAACAATTTCAGCGTTTCAGAAATGAGATCAAAATCCAGATGATCCGTTTCTTCGGGTTCTGCCCTTTTGATCAGCTGTTCGGCAATAAATCGCTCATAGTTAAACTGACGCCGCCAGTAAAGCCGCCCTGCGTCCAGTACAAGCGGTTCGATGCCATCCGGTTTTCCCACGCTGTTTCCAAACGTGATATCATCCGGCCGAAAATCAACAAAACTGAGCTTCTTTTTAATTTTACCTGACGTTGCCAGAAACGACTGATCCTGCCGGATACGCTCAAGATCAAGTGCGGTGTGTCCTGATCTGGTGGCGGCAGATAACAGTGCCGCGGCAACCTGAATCGACTGCCTTCTTTCACCCAGTTTATCCCTCAAAAAACCGGCCATGATTTTATCGGTCTCATCTACATAGCCGGAAGACTGGAGCACATCCACCGATAGCTCTGTTGCGGATTCCTCTTTCTGATTTTTTACATTAAACAAATCCTGCTGCATTACGGCCTCCCATCAAAATAGTGATCCAGTTTTTCAATCAGCGCCTTTTCCGGGTGATCAAAATAAACGCCATAATTTCCATCGCCCAGTCCCCGCATAAAGAGATAAATAGAACCGCCGATGTGTTTATCGTAATCAAAATGATTGATCCGGTTTCGCAGATATCGCATAAGTGCGACGGTATAAATGTGGTACTGCATCGTGTAGCCGCGCTGCTCCATTTTTTCCGTCAGTTTATCGGGCGCATAGTTTTCAC
>PXAI01000064.1 GCA_003567135.1 Balneolia bacterium
ATGAAGTTTTCATATATTCCGTGGGATAAACTCTATTTTTATGTTATCAAAAAAATCGGAACTGCCTGCATCCTTAAAAGAACCCTTTAAAATAATTTCTGACGAGTTTACATTTTCTTTACATATTCTAAAACAATACAGACAGCTTTTTGGTCATTCCGAAAAAA
The DNA here is from genome assembly GCA_003567135.1 of Balneolia bacterium. Lineage (GTDB taxonomy): Bacteria > Bacteroidota > Rhodothermia > Balneolales > Cyclonatronaceae > PXAI01. The sequence goes on from PXAI01000064.1 coordinate 168, forward strand.
GAGTCGATATACTTAATAAATCGGCACCCTCCTTTTTTGAAATAGTTCAGTTTAGTTTGATGGATTCAGTAATATTAGGTGCAGCAAGGTTACTCGATCCAGCTGCAAATAGGAATAACCAAAATGCATCATTGGAGTGGTTAGAACAACTTATCCAGATAGAAGGTGATGAGGATTTTGCAAGGGAACTACAAGGATTACGAAATGAGTTAATAAATTCGTTTGAAAATTTGCGTAAAACCAGGCGCAAAAGAATTGCCCATTCAGACAGAAGCCAAGCACGAAAGAAAAAACTCTATCCTTTTCCGTTTTCCAGAATGAAAATCAGGAAAATATATAGGGGTATAGGTGTATACCTAAACAAGATTAGTGAGTTTTATACTGAAACATCAATCAGATTTGATTTAACCGATTCCGGTGATGCGGAATCGTTATTGCATAAAATTGCAGAGAGTTGCAGATATGAAGAGTTAATAGAAAAAGGTTCTATTGATCGTTTAGATAAGCTTAACAATAAGTGGATTAAAGCTATTGGACAGGATTTACAAAGTTTAGACGATGCTGATGAGTGACAAAGGTTTAATCATAAATCATGATGAAGTATAAAGGGCCACGCAGGTTGCGTCTGTGGTATTTATCTCAGCTGCATCTCATATACCGCGCAAAAGTTCTCTAATGGCGAACTATTCCGTATTTTGAGCTAATACATCAAATGAAAGTAAACCTAATCAAAGAAAAAACACTGCTTGGTTATTCTCAGAAGCATGCTGAGGCAAAAACGTCTTGCTCGGATTTTATAAGCAAAATCAAAGCGGCTGACTGGGAAAAGCCCGAGGATATGAAGTCTACGTTTCGCAGTGCAGACATATTGGGAAAAGGTACCAACAGAGTTGTCTTCGATATCGGCGGGAATAATCATCGGGTCTTATGCAAATATCGGTTTGGCCTGAAGTCAGTTCGCTTGTACGTTCTCTGGTTAGGCACACATGCCGAATACTCCGAACTATGTAAAAATAAGCAACAATACTCAGCAGAGAATCACGCAAAATATATTTAAAAACATGCCCACTCTAAAATACACCGTAATCAAATCCGATGAGCAGTACAAAAAATACTGCTATCTCTTAGAGGAAATCGACTTCAGTGATGATGCTGATGAAAGGGAAGATGAAATTGAGCTTCTCACTCTTCTTATCAAAACCTGGGATGAGCAACACCAGGCAGATCCGGAACTGGATCCCGTGGAGCTGGTAAAGTCGCTGATAGCAGATCATGGCTTATCTCAAAATGATCTGGCAAAGATTGCAGGGGTAGGCAAAAGCTATATTTCCGAAATTCTCAATTACAAAAAGAGCATGTCGAAAGATGTGATCCGGGAGATTGCCAACCATTTCAAAATACAGCAGGAAGCATTAAACCGGCATTATCGCCTGGATGGGGCGGCAAATCAAAAGAACAGCAATCAAAATCTCTTAAAGTCTACAGAATAAAAGAAGCGGAGCCAAAACAGCCGCGAGAAAAGTAACATACCGAAGTAAAAAAGAACGGTTCTCATAATCAGAGAAACGTGTGTGAGTGCGTACTTCTCCGCACCCATCCCCCAAACCCAAAAAACCGCCTCCAAATAAATTCAGAGACGGCTTTTTAGAGGTTTTGGCACCGTGGGCCCGGAGGGATTTGAACCCCCGGCCAATCGATTATGAGTCGACTGCTCTAACCACTGAGCTACGGGCCCGCTTTTTGCAAAGAACAGCAAATATAAAGCGATTACGACTTCATAGCAATAAAAGGAATTCAAAATGCAAAATGTAAAATTCAGAATGGCCGGTTCTCAGTGGTTGGGTGCTTTTAAGAAGTGATTAGAGATGAATCAACTATTTTAGTGCTTAGCAAAATACTCAACAACTTGTGCGTCTGCCGACGTACTCAACACTCAACACTAAAGCACAGCGCTCTTCCAATTCACAATTCAGGAAAGCGCTGCGCGGTTCTTCGCTCCGCTACGAATCACCATTCACAACTCAAATCGACTGATTCACGGATGTCTCCTCAGCTCCGGCACTAAAACCCGCTGATCAGGCCAAATCCCGTGATTTTCAAAAAACTCAACACTCAACACTAAACACTTCCTCCCAACATTCAACACTTTTCTTCAACCCTCATCACTCAAAACTAAAGCGCAGCACACCCTGCAATTTCTCCTCCCCGTCATTATCTTAACGGTAATAATTTTTGTACATTTACACCGCTTTTTAACCCAAATAAAATATCATGTCAGATCTGAAACAAACACCATTCTTCAATTGTCATCATGCGGCAGGGGCTAAATTAATTGATTTCGGCGGTTTTGAAATGCCGGTGCAGTACGCGGGAATCCGGAAGGAGCACGCGGCGGTTCGCGAGGCTGCGGGACTGTTTGATGTCTCTCACATGGGTGAAATTATGATCACCGGCCCGAACGCGCTGGATGCCGTGCAGTATCTTACTGTAAACGACGCCTCGAAACTCGTGCCGGGCAAGGCGCAGTATTCGGCGATGTGCTACGAAAATGGCGGAATCGTGGATGATCTCCTTGTCTATATGCTGGCGCCGGAGAAGTATATGCTCGTGGTGAACGCCTCCAACAAGGATAAGGATTACGACTGGATGATCCAGAATAATCCCCATAAAGCGGAAATTACCGATTTTTCTGACGATATGTGCCTGCTTGCGGTTCAGGGGCCGAAAACGGATGACATCCTTGCTAAGCTTACCGACCGCGATCTTTCCGCTATCAGGTTTTATACGTTTGAAACCGGTACGTTCGCAGGATTTGGCAACGTCATTTTATCCGCGACCGGCTATACGGGCGAGCGCGGATTCGAGCTCTATATCAATAAAAATGAGGCCGATCCTGAAACGGTCTGGAACCGGATTATGGAAGCCGGCGCGGATCACGGTCTGCAACCCTGCGGACTCGGCGCGCGCGACACGCTTCGCCTCGAGATGGGATACGCGCTGTACGGAAACGACATCACCACCGAAACTCATCCGCTGGAAGCCGGCCTGGGCTGGATCACGAAAGTGGATAAAGGCGAATTTTGCGGCCGCGAAAAGATCATGGAGATCAAAGAAGCGGGCATTTCGCGCAAGCTCGTTGGGTTTGTAACCGGCAGCCCGAGGGACATCCCCCGAAAAGATTATGCGCTTTTCAGCGAATCTGGCGACGAAATCGGATTCGTTACCAGCGGCTCGCAGTCCATCACCGAGAGCAAGGGCATTGGCATGGGTTATGTGAAAAAAGAGTTTTCATCACCTGAAACCGTAATCCATATTGAAATCCGCGGAAAAAAAGTACCCGCCACCATTCAACGGCCTCCGTTTATCAAGCGAAACTAATCTGGTTTTTTTCTTTTACAGATAGCATATCAAAGCGCGCATATCATTATTTTAAAGTTTACCAGTCAACCTAAGTAAAAATTAATCCGGTCCGGCAGAACGGGCTGCATTACAGTATTGTAATATCGATTTTATGTCAAATTATACGGACGTTTTTGTCTCAGGAAGAGCTTTTCAGGAAGAAGAAGTCAGAAATCGCAGGGTGGTTGTCATCGACGTTCTCCGGGCGGCTTCCGTAATTGTTACGGCGCTCGATAACGGCGCGAAAGGCGTAATTCCGGTTGAGGATATGAGCGAAGCCGGGCAAATCGCCCAGAATCTCGACGCCTCGCGTTACCTGTTGTGCGGGGAAAAAGGCGGCGTAAAAATCGAGGGATATCACCTGGGGAATTCGCCGCTTGAGTACAAAAGCGAGGTTGTAAAGGATAAAACGCTGATTCTGAACACCACAAACGGATCAAAAGCGATTGCAAAATGCGAATCGGCAAATGAAATTTATGTGGCATCATTTCTGAATATTTCGGCTATCGTTGAAAAGCTTAAAAGCTCGGATGAAAGCTTTATCCTTATCTGTTCCGGTTACATAAACAGACTCTCGATTGAGGATCTGCTGTGCGCAGGGCATATCCTGTACGATTATTACAATGGCAAACTTCCGGTCAGCGCTACCGACGGCGCCCGGGTTGCGTTTGCGCTGTACGAACAGTTCGGCAGCGACATCCCGGCGATGATCAGCGGATCAAATCACGCATATCGTCTTGAAAAAATTGACTATGCCGATGATATAGCTTATTGTAGCCAGAAAGATATCACAAAAACCATCCCAGTTATGAAAGAAGGAATTCTCGTTAAGCATGGCTAAGACCGGCAACTCAACCTCACGGAAAACAAACAAAGGGGGATCAGAACCTTTCCTCACCAAAGAAAGGAAACTCGAAATTATCGGCGTGGTTATCATGTCGATCAGCCTTTTGCTTGGTTTCAGCATTCTTACCTACTCCTCGGCCGATGTAGGTCTGGTGCGCGGAAACTCCATTTCTGATCTCATGTTCGATCAGTCCGTTAACCAGCGCATCACAAACTGGCTCGGACCCCTCGGCGCGCTGCTCTCCTATTTTATGGTGTACAGCTTCTGCGGATATATGACGATCATTTTTCCGGGCGTCACGCTGTTTTACGGATGGTATATTTTCCGCCATCACGATCTTACCGAACTGCACCGCCGCGCCGCGTTTTATTTGGGCGGCATGGTTCTTTTTGCCACCATCACCGGCTGGACAAACGTTCATTTTGAGCTGCTCAGCGAAGCCTGGAGCGGAACGATCGGTCTGCGCGTTGCCGGCGGAATCAGCATGGTTACCGGATTTTTTGGCTCGGCGATTATCCTCTTTACACTTGCCATTATCGCCATTCTGCTGATCATTGACGGCGATATCCAGAAAACGGTTGATCGTTTTAAAGATCTCATGAGCCGCGCCAGTGACGCCATTTCCGACTGGAAAGAAAAAAGAGCCGCTGCTGCCGCAGAAAAGGCAGAATATGCGGATGAGGAAGATGAAGAAGACGAAGAAGAACTTTTTGAGGAGGATGAGCCTCAGCCTGAAACCAAAACGAACGGCCGCAAAAAGAAACTGAGTCCCGAAGAGGAGCAGGAAAAAATGGCCGCTATTCTGGAAGCGTCGAGAAAACGCGAGGAAGAGCGGATTTCCAAAGAGAAAAGTGAGTCGGAGGATCTGGCCGGCAAGCCTCCGCGTGCGATTATTGAGCGTCCAAATGCAGAAGAATCATCGGAGGATGATGACGCCGATGAGCCGGATATTACCGTAAAGCGCGGCGAGGGCGAAGAGGAGGCCGATGCGAAAGAGCTGGAGAAAAAGCAGAAGGAACAGCAAAAGCCCGTCATTAAATACAAATTCCCAGGTATTGACCTGCTCGATTCACCGCCTGACGAGGGCAACGAAATTGACATGGAGGAGATCAATCAGAATAAAAAGATCATCCTCGAAAAGCTGCAGCGCCACGGAATTGATATCATAGGCATTGAGGCTGTCGTTGGCCCTACGGTTACGCTCTACGAACTTGAGCCTGCCCCCGATGTGAAAATCAGCAAGATTGAGGGCTATGCAAATGACCTCAAAATGGCGATGGCTACGCACGGCCTGCGGATTATCGCGCCAATCCCCGGAAAATCTGCGGTCGGTATTGAGGTGCCAAACCGCAAACGGGAAACCGTCTTTTTCAAGCAGGTAATCAACACCAAAAAGTTCGTCGATACCGATATGACGTTGCCCGTTGCATTCGGTAAAACGATCGAAAACGACGTGTTTATGGTGGATTTAGCCAAGCTTCCCCACGTTTTAATGGCCGGTGCCACAGGGTCCGGAAAGTCAGTGGGGATTAACACCATTATTTCGTGCCTGCTCTACAAATGTCATCCCGAAGATCTTAAATTTGTGATGGTCGATCCCAAGAAGATCGAGCTGGCGCTGTACCGGAATATCCAGAATCACTATCTGGCCACGCTGCCCGATATGGACGAGCCGATCATCACCGATACTGCGCGGGTGCAGGAAGTGCTGAACAGCGTATGTAAGGAGATGGACAGCCGCTATGATCTGCTGAAAATGGCGATGGTGCGCGAAATCAAGGCGTACAACGCAAAATTTAAAGCCGGTGATCTTGAAGATGATCTCGGCCACAGGCATCTGCCGTACATTGTGGTGATCATCGACGAGCTTGCCGATCTGATGATTACGGCCGGAAAGGGGATCGAAGAGCCCATCGCGCGCCTTGCGCAGCTTGCCCGTGCCGTCGGAATTCATTTGGTGGTCGCCACGCAGCGTCCGTCTGTAAACGTCATTACTGGTACCATCAAGGCCAATTTTCCGGCCCGGATTGCGTATCGCGTGGCCTCCCGCGTCGACTCCAGAACAATTCTTGATACGATTGGAGCGGATCAGCTCGTTGGTAGAGGAGATATGCTCTTCACCGCCGGCAGCGGCATGATCCGCGTGCAGAACGCGTTTGTCTCTACCGAGGAAGTTGAGCGAATTAACGCCTTTATCGGCAGTCAGCAGGGATACACCACGCCGTTCTATCTCCCGAAAATTGAGGAAGAGGGCGCCGGAAGTACCGACATTCTCGATAAAAGCGAACGCGATGACCTTTTTGAGGAAGCCGCCAAAGTTGTTGTCATGCATCAGCAGGGATCGGTTTCTCTGCTTCAGCGAAAACTCAAGCTTGGCTACAACCGGGCGGGAAGAATCATCGATCAGCTGTTCGCAGCCGGAATCGTCGGTCCGTATCAGGGCAGTACCGCCCGCGATGTGCTGGTTCAGGATGAAGATGAACTCCGTGAAATTATAGCCAACATTGATTCCGAATAAACATCTCCTCGCAAAATCACTGCTGATCATCAGCCTGATTTTTCCTGTCCTGAACTTCGGCCAGGCCACTGTTTATGCCCACAATCAGACGGAATCCGTTTCTGTGGATGCATCGCTCCAAACCGGTGACATGCCCGCGCCGCTCACCCGAATCAGCGAAAAACTCCGCTCCGGACAAATCTTTACCGCCGAGATGGATCATACGTTTGAGGATGAGTTCACCGGCGAAGTCATGCGAAACACCGGCGTAGTTTGGGTCACGCGCGATCAGTACAAAGTAATCGCTGCCGGACAGGAAATTTCGGTGGATGGCGAGACCTCCATCGTATGGAATGAGGGTCAGCATAAAGTGATTATCAGTCCCTACTTTCCGGAAGATGACGATTTTGCACCGTCCCGTTTTTTATCGGACAGCGAGCGCTCTTACGAAGTGACAAACTCTGAAACGACCGGTGAAGGCAACACGCTCGTTTCCCTCGAAGCCATCGATCCGTTTGAAGTAATCGTGAGTGTTCAGATCCTCATCAACCCCGATACGCTGATTCCGCTCGAAATCCGCGCGACCGATCAGACCGGAAACAGGTATCATACCGTTTTTCAGGATGGCAGCTACCTCGAACCCGATGAATCAATTTTTGAAATAACCTGGCCTGAGTCGGCCGAGATTATCGATTTACGTGAATAACACGGAATGAAGCGAAATGCAATAAACATTGCTGCAGGAATAATTATCGGGGGATTTTTTCTCTGGCTGTCCGTCAGGCGCATAGATTTATCTGAGCTCTGGATGCACATCGGGGAAATGAGCTACGGCTGGCTGATACCGTTTTCCGTGGTTCTGTTTCTAAGCTACCTGTTCCGCGCGCTCCGCTGGGGATTGCTGATGGAGCACGAGGGCCGCTACGTTAGCAAAAGAACCCTGATGGCCGGCGTCATGTTTGGCCACGTCGTCAATTACGGGGTTCCGCGCCTGGGTGAGATTTCGCGCTCCATGCTCGTGGCGCAATCCCAGAAAACCTCCAACAGCACGATTTTGGGAACCGTGGTTCTCGAGCGCGTGATCGATCTACTGGTTATCGCGGGCATGATGTTTCTGGTGATCGTTTTCATTGTAGCCGATCGCCAGACTTTCCGCAACCTTTTCGGTGAACAGGCAATTGATTTGCTTGATGACGCCATGCAGCCGCTGGTAATCATCGGTATTCTCATCGCCCTTGTGATTATGTTTTTCCTGATCTGGAAACTCTTCAGCTACATCTTCGAGCGAAAAAAGCAAAACGACGCCGAAGGGAAAGAGAGCTCAACGCTGTTCAGGATCATCCACAGCTTTACCGACGGACTTGCCGCGATTCGCCATCTCAGACGCTGGCCACTGTTTCTCACCTACACGATGCTTCTGTGGCTCTGTTATCTGATGATGTCATACATCCCGTTTTATGCGTTTGGTATGGTCGAGGCCTACGATCTCGGCATTATTTCGGCTTTTGCGGTAATGACAATCTCCACGATCGGCGTGATTCTGCCATCTCCGGGTGCGGTCGGAACGTATCACTGGTTCGTGAAACACAGTCTCGTTGTGCTCTACGCGGTTCCCGCGGTAAACGGCCTCGCTTTCGCGTTTGTAACCCACGCCGCCGTAATGTTTTTTACGCTTTTAATGACTCCGGTTGTGGTGTTAATGCACTATTTACGGTCGGCAGAGGAAGAGTCGGAAAAATCGTAATAAATTTTACGCACACAACTCCTGGTTACATAATTTAAACCCGTACTCTGCGTATATTCAATCGTGAAAATCGTGCGATTTTTCTTAGTTTATGTGATTAACCCCAGTAACTCTTAAAACAGGGATTTGTGAAATATCTGCTGCTTGTCCTGATTTTTTTAATTCCGGCTTTCCCCGGCCAGTTGTCCGCCCAGGACGTAAGAGAAGACCCCTCATCATTACTGCCTGATCTTGATCCGCAGGATATCGAAATCCGCGGCGAATTTCGTGCCCGTTTTGCTGGATTATCACGTCAGCCGATTCTCGGTTTTAATCCCACACCGCGCGTTTTTCGTATTGACCCCAACCGGATGCCGTTTCTGGAAACGCCCGAGGAAGTTGTTGCTTCCGTTCCCCTCGGCCAGCTTGAGCGCCCGCTTGGCCCGCAGCGTGACCTGAAATCCTATCCTAACCGAACCACGCTTTTTGGCTATGCCGGCGTGGGGATGTTCACCAGCCCTGAAACTGATCTGTACCTTTCACTCCCGCTCGGTGAACGAACGGTGCTGCATTCCAACATCAACTGGCATTCATCTGACGGGCATCTTGACGACCAGCCGTCCGCATTCCGCTTTTTTAACGGTCACGCCAGACTGCTGGGACAGACGGAAAATAACCGCCGCTGGTATCTCGGTGTACGCGGCCGCAGCGATTTCAGCCATGCGCTGACGACTAATAATTTCAGGCCCACAAGGTTTTCGTTTATCAGGCCTGAATTAAGTTCTTTCGGAGCAGAGGCGGGGCTGAACACTAATTCCAGCGTGCATGATTCGTTCAGACTGCATGGTGCCTATACCTTTACCGGTCTTTCACCCGAATACCTGGGGTCTATAATTTCGTCGAATGGCGTTATTGGTGATCCGCTTGGTTTTTCCGATAGGGAGTTTCTTAATCCTTTTCCGCCGGAAAATGTTACAGAACACAGAGGTGATGTTGCCATTGCGCGGCAGTGGACCGGAAACCGGATTGGCCACAGATTTTATACCGGTTTCAGCAGTTCTTTTGCCGCCTATTCCATTGATCAGCCCGGCGATCAGGACAGCCGGGATTTGAACTGGTATAACGCCAGGTTTCTGGCTACGTGGGCTTTCCCGGTTGGCACAAATGGTGAACTTCGCGCCGGTGCAAAACTGGTCACCGGTTTCGATGAACTCAGCGGCACCGACTATCTGGCGTATCCGCATCTGGAGTATATTCACAGAGGAACCGGGAATATCAGTTTCCGCGCGCTCGTTTCGGGTGATATTACCAATCCCGGGCTCGAGGAAATCTTCGTGTATAACCGCACCCAGGTTTTTGCCGGACCTCTGGTAAATCAGCGTGAGTTTTTTGGCGATATGAACCTTCAGTTTACTCTCGCGGATAACAGCAGCCTGTTTGCCGGCCTGCGCGGATCTATCTTTTCAAGGCCGCTCTTTTTCGGCGGACTTTCATCAGCCAACTACTTTTTCCCGAAGGAAACCGTTGTTATTCGTCCTAAAGCCGGCTTCGACCTGAACATCGCGCCACGCGTGCTGAATATATTTGCGGAAGGCGTCTATAACATTAAGTCGGTCAATGACGACAATATAGAAGACTACCTGAATCTCGAAGATTACCGCATAACGGCAGGTTTCAGAACCACAGCTTCGGACAACTTTATAATCCGTGGATGGGCAGATATTATCGGCCCGAGAATGCTGAATCTTCAAGGCGATGAAAGCGACAATGTGCTACTGCTGAATGCGAAGGCGGAGTATCGTTTTGGCGGAAATTTTGGTGTTTACCTGAAAGCGGTGAATCTGCTTGGCCAGGAATACGAATACTGGGATGGCTACCAGGAACGCCCTCTGCAGATTTACGGCGGAATCACGTTCAGTTTCTAACCAAACCAGAAATGCAGCAGGATCAAATCGAAAAAGCATTTGCAAACCTGATCAGAGAAGAACTGATACGCAGCCACTCGGTGGAAATTGACGGGATCGGTACGTTCAGCCTCAAATATCACAAGCCGGAAGAGAAAGAGCGGGATGATGGCACCATCGTACTGATGCCCCCTGTAAGAACGCTTGAGTTTAAACCGGAGGGAGGATCATGAAACTGACGCTGGATCAGATTTCAGAACTCATTGCCGCCGAACTCAATACAGAGCCAGATCAGGTTCGACCTGAAATAGAAGGGCTTCTTGCCGCGATTCGTCACGCCGGATCAACGCCGGTTAAGATCGAAACGCTCGGTGAATTTACGCGCTCAGAAGCTGACGAACCGCTCAAATTTAAGCCCCGGGAAACGTTTCTTACCGAGCTCAACTTTCCCTACGCCGGACTCCAGCCCGTAGTGCTTGCCGAAGGCGAATCCGCCGGACTTCCTCTCGCCGACCCCGATGATTTCGCCGGCGATGAAGATTTTGATCAGGAAGAACTCATCAGCGTTATCGGGGATAAAGAGAAGAAAAAAGATGAAGAGGTGAAGGAGGATACGGAGGATGAAAAGCCGCCCGTAGTACTGACGCCTGCTTCTGATGATAAAGCTGAAAAAGCGGAAGATCAGCCTGAACCGGAACCTGCTGAAGAACCTGTGGCTGAGGATAAAAAGTCAGAAGAAGAAACGATCGTAACCGGTCTTGGAACTGCCACGCCGGATAAACCGGAGCAGGAAGCCAAACCGGAACCGAAGCCTGATCCTAAACCTAAAACTCCAGTAAAATCAGGCCCTCAGCGCCCGAAAGACCGCACACCGCTCATCGCGGCTGTCGCGTTGCTGGTAATAGCTCTGGTAATCACGCTGGCCATCGTGCTCACTTCCGGTGATGAGCAGCAGCCCGCGCCGGATATCGCTGATACGGAGGTCCCGTCAGAGACGCTGCCGGAGCCCGAACCTGAATCGCCGACAGAAATTCCTGATCCTGAACCGGAGTCTGTGCCCGATTCCCCCGAAGACACGCCCGATGTGGAAATAATCATTGATCCGCCTGAAGGTGACGACAGGCCCACAGCACCGGATACGCCCGGCGAATGGGGTCTGTACGGTAATTACGATCCGGATCTCGGAGCCGGCTACACCATCAACCTGCATTCCCTGAATTCGCAGCAGGCTGCTGAGGCACAGACCGGTGAGCTCAGCTCAATGGGTTTCAGAACAATTGTTTATCCCGTAACTTTAGACGACGGACGCCGGTCATGGCGCATGTCAGTCGGCCAGTTTGAGACGCTGAACGAAGCACGCCGCGCTGCAGGTGAACTGCCACGGCCCTATCTCACGAATAACTTTATTTCCCGGTTCGATCCGGACTCCCTTTAACCAACTCAATTTACATTTAATCCCTTAACCAGATCATGTCCGTAATTTTAACAGCATTTTTCTCCGGCCTGATGATGTTGCAGGCCAATGGCGCCGAAGCCGATACTCTGATTGCAGAAACTGCTCAGGATGAAGGCGTTCGTCTTCTTACCATTCTATTTCAGGGCGGCTACGTGATGATCCCGATCGGGATACTTTCTCTGGTTGCCATTTACGTAATTGCCGAACGCTGGATGGTTCTGAAAAACTCGACCATGGAGCCTGAACGCTTTATGTCGGGCATTGAAGAGCTTCTGAAAAGCGGAAACACCAAAGCCGCAATCCAGCAGTGCGATGACGCGGATAAGCCGCTGGGACGTATTTTGAAGCAGGGAATCCGCAGGCTCGGAAGGCCGATTACGGATATTGAGGATGCGATCAAAAACGCCGGAAAAAAAGAAATTTTCATGCTTGAGAAGAAGATGGACTGGCTGGCTACCATAGCCGGTGTGGCGCCGCTTCTCGGGTTTCTTGGTACCGTAACCGGTATGATTCAGGCGTTTATGCAGATTCAGAACTTGCAGGGTAACGTAAACCCGAGCGTACTTGCCGGTGGTATCTGGGAAGCGCTCATCACCACGGCTGCGGGACTCGCGGTGGGTATTTTTGCCTACTTTTTCTATAACTACCTGCTGGGTAAAATCAACCGCATGATTTTTGAGCTGGAAATGGCATCCACCGAGTTTATGGAGCTTCTGCAGAAACCGACACCCAAAAAAGAAGCGGTACAACGATGAATTTCAGAAGTGAATCCGAAGCAAAAAAGCCGCTTTCGGTCTTTACACTATCGTCACTGACCGATATCGTACTTCTGTTGCTTATCTTTTTCCTGCTTACCTCGTCGTTTGTAACGAACTTCGGCATTCGTGTAAACGTGCCGCGTGCCGAGAGCAGCGCCCAGGTTCAGCAACAAAATATTACCGTAGCCGTTACCTCAGACGGGCAGTTCTTCGTAGACGGCGAGCCGTCAACGCGGGATGAGGTTGCCGTTCAGATTCGTACCCGTTATCAGGAAAATCCTTCGGCAGCCCTCATTTTACGGGCAGACCGCGAGGCAAAAGTCGATGACGCCGTTCATATTATGAACATCGCGCAGTCCCTGAATATGAATATTCTGATGGCTACAGAGCGAACCTTCCGATAGCGGATAAGAATTCTCTAATTTCTTCAACTATGAAACTTGTGAACCCGTTTAGCAAAGATAAAAGGGAGCTGACCCGCGAAGAGCGGTTTGGTCTTGGGGTTAGCGTGGCCATGCACATGGTACTTTTTCTGCTTTTCTGGCTGATGATGACAGCACAGCATGAAGAACCGCGTTCTGCATTCATTGAGGTTACCGTTGGAGAATTTGCAACCGGAACACAGGTTCAGCAATCACAGGTGCAGGAGGAAGAAGTTGCCACGCGACCGGATCCCCAGCCTGAACCCGTAAGAGAGCAGGAGCAGGAACCCCAGCCCGAAGTAGTTGAGCGTCCTGAAGAGCCGGTAAAACCTGTTGATCTGCCCGATCAGACCGAAGAAATTATATCTGAAGATGTGATTGAATCACCGGATGTGGAAATTATCGATCCCGAAGCGCGGGAGCCCGAGCCAACGGAGGAAGTCAGGCCGACAGAAAGTCCGGTAGAAATTCCTGATGAAGTAGTCCGTGAAGGATCGCTGCTCTCCGGCTCGCTCGATGGCGACACCGGCCGGATTGACGCCGAGCAGGGAACAGGCGATGATCCTGACCGCGCCGCACCCTATTCACTTGAATGGGACGGCGAATTCAGCCGTACCGCATCCGTAAATCCGCGCCCGAACTATACCGTAGAGGTAGAGGCGCAAATCCGCGTTCGCATCACCGTAGAACCTGACGGCTCGGTATCCGACGTCCAGCCCATCCGCCGCACCGATCCCGACCTGGAACGAGAAGTCATCCAAACCCTGAACCGCTGGCGCTTCAACCGCCTCCCCTCCGGCGTACCCCAGGTAGCCCAAACCGGCGTTGTAACCTTTGTATTTCGCTTGGACTAATCCGGGGAAGAGTTACCGCGAAGGGCGAGAATGAAGAAAACCGCGAAGGACGCAAAGAAGAGTTATGCGTCTTTCATGAGTATTTTCAGGTTAGTTTCAATATTCACGAGTGTATTTGATAGCTGAATTTGTATTGCGCAAAGGACGCGAAAGAAGGAAACCGCGAAGGACACAAAGAAGAGTTATGCGTCTTTCATGAGTATTTTCAGGTTTGTTCCAATATTCACGAGTGTATTTGATGGCTGAATTTGTATAGCGCAAAGGACGCGAAGTGTTTTGAATGATACTATCAATTTGGGTTTTAAATCTTTTCTCTCGGAATACGCCGGTATTCCAATAACGAGATGAAACTTAATCCACGGATTGTAGGTGCAGGGCATGCCCTGTACCTACGTCCCTGCACCTGCAAACGTGCTGATCAGCTAAAAATCTGATTCAGCCAAAATCCCACTTGCGTCCTTTTCGCGCTACTAAATTGACTACCTTGAAAATCTAAAAACATGGCACGATATTCCAATCAGTACTAAAAAATGCATATCCATACTTCGCGTCCATTGCGGTTTTCCTGATTCAGCCAAAATCCCCTTCGCGTCCTTCGTGCCCTGCTAAGCTGGCTATCCTGGAAAATCTAAAAACCCGGAAGCACATCCCAATCTACATCCCAAAAACATCCCCACTCTTCGTGTCCTTCGTGCTTTTCTTTTCGCGGTTAATTTGTACAAAAAAAGCCCCGACAGATAAAATCCGCCGGGGCTTTGTAGTGTTTTGGTTCAGACTATTTCACGTCTGATATTTTTTTGAACCTGTCGTGAAGCTTGTTGCGCTTCAGGCTGTCTTCTGCGGTCCAGATTTCGCGTGCGTATTCGTAGATCGTGCGATCAGAAGAAAATTTCCCTACGCGGGTCGTGTTATGGATTGCTTTCTTGAACCACACATCCGGCTGTCGGTAGAGTTCATCTACTTTCTGCTGAGCTTTCGCGTATTCCGGATAATCGGCCATTACAAGGAAGTAATCGTTGCCGTCCAGCAGCGCGTTGGTGATCTGGTGGAATAATCCCGGATCTTCCGGACTGTAGAAGCCGTCGCGGATCTGATCGATCACTTCTTTCAGGCTTTCGTCCGCATTGTAGTGATCCCAGGATGAGTATCCTTCGCGGCGCAGATTTTCCACATCTTCCACTTTCAGTCCGAAAATGACGATGTTTTCTTCGCCTACTTCTTCAAGAATCTCAACGTTTGCACCGTCGAGCGTACCGATTGTCAGCGCGCCGTTCAGGGCGAACTTCATGTTACCGGTTCCGGATGCTTCCATTCCCGCGGTTGAAATCTGCTCTGAAAGATCAGCAGCAGGAATCAGGCGCTCGGCGAGCGTTACGGAGTAGTTATCCAGGAAATGGCACTGAAGCTTCTGGTTGACTTCCTTATCGTTGTTAATCTTGTCGGCGATGCTGGTAATCAGCTTGATGTGCATTTTGGCCATCGCGTATCCCGGCGCGGCTTTACCGGCAAATATTACAGTACGTGGTACAAAATCCATCTTTGGATTCGCCTTCAGTTTGTTATAAAGCGCGGCCGTATGCAGGGCAGCCATCAACTGACGCTTGTACTCGTGAATACGCTTGATCTGAATATCAAACATGTGATTCACGTTCAGGTCAATATCGTAGTGCTTCTTTACGTGCTCAGCCAGAATCTTCTTGTTTTCCAGCTTGATATCCGCATAACGCTTTCTGAACTTTTTGTCGTCAGCGAATTTGTCCAGCTTTTTCAGCTCGTGCAGATTAGTCGGCCAGTCATCACCGATTTTTTCTGTGATCAGATCGGATAAGCCTGGGTTACACTGCTTGAGCCAGCGTCTCGGGGTGATCCCGTTCGTTTTGTTGGTAAAACGCTCAGGCCACAGCTCGTAAAAATCCTTGAAAATGGTTTTTTTGATGAGCTGGGAGTGCAGCGCCGCAACGCCGTTTACTTTATGTGTACCAACGATACCCAGATTCGCCATCTGTACGGAAGGCTGCTCGCCCTCGCTGATGATCGACATCCGGCGAACGCGGTTTACGTCATCGCCAAAGTGATCGTGGATTTTATCGATGAAACGCTTGTTGATTTCATAGATAATCTGGAGGTGGCGCGGCAGCAGATTACGCATCAGCGAAACAGGCCACTTCTCAAGCGCCTCAGGCAGAACCGTGTGGTTCGTGTAGGCCATCGTTTTGCGGGTGATATCCCAGCTGGTATCCCAGTCGAGGCCCTCAATATCAATAAGAATACGCATCAGCTCGGGGATAGCGAGATTCGGGTGCGTATCATTACACTGAATGGCCACTTTCTCTGGGAACTTGCGCCAGTCGTTGTGCTTCTCGCGGAAGCGGCGGATAATATCCTGCAGCGTGGAAGCTACGAGGAAATACTCCTGCTTCAGGCGAAGCTCCTGACCAACAAAAACTTTGTCGTTCGGATAAAGAATCCGTGAAATATTTTCGTGAAGCTCAATATCACGAACCGCGTTGATGTACTCACCCTGGTTGAAGCTGCTCAGGTCGAGCGACTTCGGTGAAGTGGATTTCCACAGGCGAAGTTTGTTCACCACGCTGTTCTTGTAGCCCGGCATCGGAATGTCGTTGGCCATCGCCAGAACGTGCTGCGTGTTTTCCCAGCGGAAACGAAGCGCACCTTTTTCATCCGTATAAGGGACACTGCGTCCGTAAAAATGCACCGGATAGAGAATGTTCGGACGCTCAACAGTCCATGGAGAACCAAATCGGAGCCAGTCATCGGCGCGCTCTACCTGATACCCATTTACGAGAGACTGTTGGAAAATTCCGAAATCATAGCGAATTCCGTAACCGTACCCGGGAAGTCCGAGTGTGGCCATTGAATCGAGGAAACAGGCTGCAAGACGCCCCAGGCCGCCGTTACCGAGCGCTGCATCCGTTTCCATGTCGCGGATGTCTTCATAATCAAGATCCAGACTTTCACACGCTTTTTTCAACTCATCCTGAATTCCGAGGTTGATTACCTCGTTGTCGAGCAGGCGGCCGATCAGAAATTCCATTGAGATGTAGTAGATTCGCTTCGCGTCGTTATCGTGATACGAATCCTGCGTATTCAGCCCGTAGTGATGTAACCTGTCCATAACTGCAAGTACAACCGCCCTGTAATAATCCCATGTGGAAGATGACCGGGAATTTGTGGCAAGCGTGTAGGTCAGGTGGTCTTTAATATCGCTGGCCAGAGATGCGGCGTTCATACCGGTTTTTGGCTCAACGGATTGTTTTTTACCCATATCTAATTAGTAATAGTTTACTTTATAATTTTAAGTATCTGTAAGTATACCCATAGCGTTTTTCAACGGGTGCAATTTACGAAAAAATTATAAATCCGTCCGATAAACTCCCATATCAGGCGTAAACTCAGGAGATGTTAGATTTGCGCGGTACTCAAGTTCAATCAGGTACTGATACGCCTCAAGCGCGGCCATTTCCTGAAGAAATAATCCGTATACAGATGATCCGCTCCCGCTCATCGCCGCATATGCCGCGCCCATATCGTACATCTGGTCTTTAAGATTCCCAATCTGGGGGTATCTCGCGATTATGCCGGGCTCCAGATCATTAAAAAGCAGTGATGGCCACTCCTCAATCTCATAATTTTGGAAGATATCTTTTAATGGGATATCGGGCTCGCCTGTTGGTTCGCAAAATCGGTAAGCTTCAGCGGTTGAGCTGTGAATATTCGGGAACACCGTAACAATCCAGGCATCGGGCTGAACGGAGATAAACTCTAAATCGGTGCCGGTTCCGCTTCCTATGGCGGTTTTTCCGTGAATAAATACGGGAATATCCGCGCCAAGTGCCCCGCCGATTTTTGAAAGCTGATCAGTGCTGAATGGCTCGTTATGATCTTTATTCATCATTTTGAGCATGGATGCCGCGTTGCTGCTGCCTCCGCCAAGTCCTGCACCAGCGGGAATCCGTTTATCCAGCTTTATTTCGTAAAAACTGCTTTTCCCAAGCTCGCGGTTGAAGAGGGCAGAAGCTTTGTGGATCAGATTTTCTTTTCCTGCCGGGATTGAATCATCATCACAGATAATCTTACCTGATTCCGATCTTTTCATCTCCATACGATCACTCCAGTCCAGAAAACAGAATCCGGTAGAAAGCTCGTGGTATCCGTCGGCCCGCCTTCTGATGACTTGCAGCCCCAGGTTTATTTTGGCGAAACTGCGCGTCATATATAAAGATGATTCCATATCAGGTAATTAAATAAGCGTCAATAAAAATATATTTAATCGCTAATTGAGTTCTTTGTCCTTTATCTTATGCATATAATCAATGGCGGCGTCACGGTCATTTGGGATTTCACCGTCCAGAATGGCGTTCTGGATGGCGTCCTTAATTTTTCCAACTGCCGGCCCGGGCGTAAGTTTCAGCATCTCCATAATTTCCACGCCATCAATTGGAGTTTTGAAATTCCGGATACGATCCCGTTCCTCAACTTCTTTTACTTTCTTTTCAACGTAATCGAAGTTTTTGAGATATCGCTGAACCTTGCTGTCATTTTTACTGGTTATGTCCGCGCGGCAGAGCATCATCAGCGCGGGAAGATCGTCGCCGGCTTCAAAAATGAGGCGTCTGATTGCGCTGTCAGTAACTTCCGCGTTTGCCAGCGCGATCGGGCGAAGGTGCAGCCGGACGAGTTTCTGGATCATCTTCATGCGTGCGTCCATCGGTAATCCGAGCTGACGAAAAATGCGGCGGGTCATTTTTGCACCGAGCGCATCGTGGCCGTGGAACGTCCATCCGTGCTCTTCGGAAAAACGCTGCGTTGGAGGTTTGGCAATGTCGTGCATAATCGCCGCCCAGCGTACCCAGAGGTCATCAGTGTATTCACAGATGTTATCCAGAACCTGCAGCGTATGCCAGAAATTATCCTTATGGCGAATTCCGTTGACTTCCTTCACGCCGTGCAAAGCCACCATCTCCGGGAAAAACTCATTCAGCAATCCGGTATGAAACAGAAGGCTGAATCCGTTCGAAGGTTTGTCTGTGAGGATGATTTTATTGAGTTCATCAATAATGCGCTCTTTCGATATAATCTGAAGCCTTGAAGCCATTATTTTGATTGCTTCGTAGGTTCCCTGCTCAATCTGAAAATTCAGCTGAGCAGAAAAACGAATGGCGCGCATCATGCGAAGCGGATCATCGTCAAACGTTTTTTCCGGATCAAGCGGCGTGCGGATAATGCCTTTCTCAAGATCATCCATTCCGTTGAACGGATCATGAAGCTCGCCGTAACTATCGCTGTTCAGCGACCACGATAACGCGTTAATTGTAAAATCGCGCCGCTTCTGATCATCCTCAAGCGAGCCATCTTCAACGACGGGTTTCCGCGATTCTCTTTGATAGCTTTCGCGGCGCGCACCAACGAATTCAAGATCAAATTCACGGTATTTAATGTGAGCAGTGCCGAAGTTTTTAAAAATAGAGATGTCATTCGTCTTCAGCTTTATAGCAATAGCTTTGGCCAGGGCAACGCCCGAACCGAGCGTGACAAAATCAATATCAGTGCCTCCGTTCTCATCAAGCCGCTTCAGATAATAATCCCGAACAAATCCGCCAATAATATATACCGGCTGTCCGGCTTCCTCCGCCGCATCTGCAATCTGCCGGAATAATTGTTTATGTTTTTCGCTAAGTAATTCCACAAAAAAGTAATATCGTTTCGCGAAGCCGTCCTGTTTCGGATGCCGAATAATATCATCACCACCGGCTTCGTATCAATGCATCAGAAAATAAGGCTATTTGGGACGTAAGACACAATTAGTTATTTCGTCTTTGGAATCTATTTTTTTCTTGGTTAATCACGGAACTAAGTGTTGAATGTTGGGAGGAAGTGTTGAATGTTGCGAAGAAGTGTTGAATGTTGAGTGTTGAGTTTTTCAAAATTGCAGAAATAAGTTTAATCAGCCGGATTTAGTGCCAAAGTCGAGAAGCTATTCCCAAACTTTCCGCGAACCGGCATTCTGAATTTTGAATTTTGCATTTTGAATTGCCTTTTCTACTATTTTAAAGCAAATAAATTCAAAACCGTTTCGTATGATCAAAAAAATAAAGTCGTGGCTGAATGACAGCCGGCAGCAGGGAAATATGGTGATATCGATGATTCGCCGGGAATATCAGGGTAAGCCGCTGGATGAAACGATGTTAATGGATAATCCGGTGGAGCAGTTTCAGATTTGGTTTGATGATGCCAAAAAGGAGAGCAAATTCGACTCCAACGCGATGATACTGGGCACATCCACAAAAGACGGAAAACCATCCACGCGTACGGTGCTGCTTAAGGGCTTTGATGACACCGGTTTTGTTTTCTACACCAATTACGACAGCAGGAAAGGGAGTCAGCTGGAGGAAAATCCGCAGGCTTCGCTTACGTTGTACTGGCCTGAGATGTCGCGTCAGGTGAATATCGAAGGAAAAGTTGCGCGGACGAACCGTGAGGAATCGGCGGCGTATTTCGCATCAAGGCCGCTGGGAAGCAGAGTCAGCGCGGCGGCCTCTCCGCAAAGCAGCGAGGTTGAATCCAGAACATTTCTGGAGCACAGAGTCGCGGAAATCCGGAGAGAGTCTGGTGGTGATGTGGAATGTCCGGAGAACTGGGGCGGATATCGTCTGAATCCCGAACGGATAGAATTCTGGCAGGGCAGAGTAAGCCGCCTGCACGACCGGTTTGTGTATCTGAGGGATGGAAACTCGTGGACCATAAAACGCCTTGCACCATGAAAAGTCCCGAGTATCCGCCCGTTTTATTTGAGGATAATCACCTGCTGGTGGTTGATAAACCCGCCAATATGCCGGTTCAGGAAGATGAAAGCGGCGATCCCGATTTACTGAATCTTCTGAAAACCTACATCGCCGAAAAGTACAACAAGCCCGGAAACGTATTTCTCGGGCTGGTTCACCGGCTGGATCGTCCGGCTACGGGCGTGATGGTATTTGCACGGACATCAAAAGCCGCCTCGCGTTTGGCGGATCAGTTTCGCCGCCGCACTGTTGATAAAACGTACAAAATTGCGGTCATAGGGGAAGCCCCGGAAAACGGCCTGCTGGAAGATTATCTCTGGAAAGACCGGAAAACCAATCAGGTTTCGGTTGTTGATAAATCACACAAGAAAGGAAAACGCGCGGTGCTGACTTTCCAGAGGGAGAACTACTCACCGTCACAGAATATCAGCATCGTATCCGTTCAGCTTGAAACGGGGCGATCGCATCAGATTCGCGTGCAGTTTGCCCACGCTGGATTACCGCTTTGGGGGGATTACAAGTATAATCCAAATCCCCAGCCGGATGGCCGCAGTTTAGCGCTCAGATCATGCAAACTGGCGCTGGATCATCCTGTAAAAAAGGAGAGAATCGTGTTTGAGG
>PXAI01000331.1 GCA_003567135.1 Balneolia bacterium
AAAAAAGGCCGTCTGCTACTAAAGCAAACGGCCTGCAGTTCGTCGGGATGACAGGATTTGAACCTGCGACCCCTTGCACCCCATGCAAGTGCGCTACCGGGCTGCGCCACATCCCGAACAAGAACAATAAATATACGGCGAAATGAACCGAATTACCAGACGCGGGGAAATTTTGATTAGCGATTAGCCTTTTTCAGATCTGTCACATGTTTTTAAAAACGATTGTGCCATTTCGGGGCAGCGATTTTAATCCTGAAATACATTTGACCAGTAGTAAGGCTGGAAGATCTCCCGAAGAGTCGGGACGTCCAAAAGCCGCCGCATAAACCTCTTGCTTCGCCAAGTGGTTCTGCGGCATGACACGTTGAGGCTAATATAGCTGGGATCGAAAATCCCCGAATCCCCGAATCTTCAAATTCTCAAATATTCAAATCTCCGCTAATAAAAAAGCCGGTCCGCAAACTTGCGAACCGGCTTTTTGAATTCGATGATTCTGTATTATTTAATCAGCATCATTTTACGGGTGAGTACAGATGATCCTGCTGTGAGGCGGTAAATATAAATTCCGCTTGCGAGATCAGATGCATCAAAAGTCGCCGTGTGTGTTCCGGCGGCCTGTGAACCGTCTACCAGCATGGCAACACGCTGACCCTGGAGGTTGAATACCTCGAGCTTCACATCCTGAGCTTCAGGAAGCGCGTAGTTGATCTGCGTAGTTGGGTTGAACGGGTTCGGATAGTTCTGTGACAGGCTCAGCTCGCGCGGCAGCTCATCATCTTCCGGTACGTTTACAACAACGTTGTGGTTAATTGTAACCGGAATGGTGAGATCGCGGTTATTGCCGCTGTCGTTACGCACAATCAGGTTTGCTGAATATGTGTTGGTCAGCAGGCCTGAGCCGTTAACCGTGAACTCAACTTCTTTGGTCTGGCCGGAAGCGATAGATCCGAATCCTACAAAATCCTCATCAAAAACGATATTTCTTTCCTCAAGCGGAAGGTGCCCTTCCGGGATATCTTCGGTTGAGAATTCGATGAAGTAGTTCACCGGACGCGTACCAACGCTGTTCAGGTTGAAATCTCCCTGCTTGGTTTCATCGCGGCGCAGGTCAAACTCAAAAGCCGAAGCGTTTGAAGAAAGCGCGATGGGCTGCGGGTTATTCGAGAGCTGGAAGCTTTCCTCATTTACGGTAAGGAACACGTTATCTGCTGCACGTACCATCAGCCTGGCGTTGTTGGTAGTTTCTTCGGGAACATCCACATAAGCCCAGCCTACGTTTGGCACTTCTTCTGCCAGTACGGTATCAAAGCTTGTACCGCCATTGGTGGAAAGAAGAATATCAACAAGCTGAGAGTTTACCGGCGCTTCGTTGGTGTTTGCCACATCCCAGATAACGATAGCTGTGTTACCGGTTTGCCAGCGTGTGTCTGAACCCGGCGCTATAACTACAAACGGGCCGGCGTCTTCAGTAACAGAGAAGTTCGCCGTGGCAAAGCCAACGCCGCCAACTGGCTGATTATCACGTACAGTAAGCCTGAAGCGCATATTACGCTCGTAGTTCGGCAGAATTTCGCCAATGGTCTGATTGCCACTTACGATATTTTGTAGCCTTGGGAAATAGCGGTACGGTTCGTCGGTTGGCTGGAATGAGCGAAAGAGGGGCGCATTGCCAACAGGACTGTTCGGGTGGCCGGCAGGACCCAGGTCATACTGTTCCCAAACATAGGTCAGCTCATCTCCGTCGGGATCGGTGGCGCTGCCTTCAAGGTAGAAAGGCGTGCTTACCGGAATTGTTACGCCGGTGATTCCCGCATCAACGGTTGGAGGAGTATTACCGGTATCGGTTAATTCACCGCAGGTACTGCCAAATGACTGGCTAACGTACGCGCGCATCTGCTCGTAGCTTCTGTGGTGGAAATAATCATCGCTTGAGAACTGAATGTTTTGTGCGCCACAAAGGCCGGCATACGCCATAATGGTTGAGCCGCTTCCCGGCTCGTATGCAGAAGTAGCGGTACGGTTTGCTCCGCATCCGCCTGCGTTTCCATTAAAGGTATGCGCAGCCGCAAACTGGTGGCCAATTTCATGAGCAACAAAATCCACGTCGAACGGATCGCCAACAGGCTGTGGAAGGCCGGTTACACCGCGCGCCTTGTTTCCGGCACGACATACAACACCAAGGCCGGCAAGGCCACCGCCACCGGTTGAAAACACGTGGCCAATATCATAATTGGCAGAACCAATGATGTCATCCAGCACGGTTTGATTGGCGTTAATCATCTGCCCCGCGCTGTTGTTCTGATATGGCTGATCAGCCGTGCTCGTGAAAATGATTTCATCGTTATTTTCGATGAGCTCCATTCTTACGGCAATATCGCGTTCATAAATGGTATTAACGCGGTTTTTTGTAACTACAATAGCCGCAAGCGCCGATTCAACAGTTCCGCCATGGAAACTTGCGTACTGTGCGGTAGTAGCAACGGCAAGACGGTAGGTACGAAGCTGTGAACCCGAATTCAGCAGCTCAGGATTTCCCTGATTCAGAATGCGCTCGATATCTTCCGCAATACTGGGATCATCTTCAATCGGCTCATGCTGTTCACGGCCAATTCGCTGCATAAATGTTGGTACAAGGTCGCTTCTGAAGTAAGCAATACCGCTGCCCATGTCGCCGGGCGAAAACGGATCGAGATACAGCGTGTAATTTGCAGCACGAACCATACCGTGGAATCCGTGCGGGGTAACGCTCACGCGCCCGGTTGCGGTTGGGTCATCAATTCCCGTAACCAACCAGGTGTTGATATTCGGGAAATTTTCGCGAAGACCTTCAGCCATGATTGGTGATTCATAAACGTGAAACCGTTGAAACGTGCCATCAGGATATGGAAGCTCGATTGTATGACGTCCGTCGGTAAATTCGAACGGGGCATCGCTCAAACGACTTTCCAGCGCCTGAAGATTCATGTTGAAGGATTGGTAATTCGCTGGTGCGGCCTGTATCTCTGAATCAGGCTTGGCCATGTCGCTCAGGCTCCAGATCCCGTATGAGTCCTGCTGGGCATCAGCAAAACCGGGCGTGAGCAAAAGCAGAAAGGCAAGGCAAAAAGCTGTCTTTACTGTAGCAGTTGATCGATTCATGTAATATTAGTTGTGTTGGTTGGGATTTCACCGCATCGCATTATTATTTCAGGATAATGAATGCTGGGGTGGTGTATCGATTGTCCGGCAGGGAGTCCTGACGTTTTTTATCAAATTATGTGCCTAATAAAATAATACATCGGGCTACATTCGAAAAATTATCAACCTTTTTTTTTCAAACCCTTTTTCCGATGAATACGCGCTGATTATCCCGCCTTTTTCGCCCCGGTTACAAATATAGTCTGGATTTATTACCTTGGCAGAGCCCGTTCAATTCGCTAATCTTCATCATTAATCTGCTCTTATGCACAAAATCAT
Source organism: Balneolia bacterium (assembly GCA_003567135.1). Classification (GTDB taxonomy): domain Bacteria; phylum Bacteroidota; class Rhodothermia; order Balneolales; family Cyclonatronaceae; genus PXAI01. Next base: position 3,457 of record PXAI01000331.1, read on the forward strand.
AGCCGCCCGTTTTCTCTTTTTGATTCTGATTTTCTCAGCTTCTGCGCTTTTTACTCCACACCAGATTTCGGCACAGGAATCGCAGGGCGTTTTCAGTGATGAAGATAAAGATGAGCTCCGGGATTACATCCTCAGCGGGATGGAGCAATGGGAAATTCCCGGGCTGACGCTCGCGATTGTTCGAAACGGCCAGGTTTTCACGGAGGGATTCGGCGTTAAAAAACTGGGCGAATCCGATCCGGTGGATGAACATACGCTTTTCGGAATTGCAAGCACCACAAAAGCCATGACCGCCTTCGCAGCCGGAATTCTGGTGGATGAAGGCAAACTCAGCTGGGATGATCCCATCGTAAAACATCTCCCTGATTTTAAACTTTACGATCCGTACGTAACGGCAAACATCACGCTGAGGGACGCGCTTACGCACCGCAGCGGACTCGGCCGGATGACCGGAAACCGGATACAGTACATGCCGTTTCGCGATCGTACCGAACTTCTTTACCGGATGCGCTATATGGAGCCCGAAGCGCCTTTCCGCAGCAGATACGTGTACAGCAATATGATGTATATGGTGGCCGGTGAGGTCATCCGCAGCGTATCGGGAAAAAGCTGGGATGATTTTATGACCGAACGCTTTTTTGCTCCGCTCGGGATGGATCAGTCCAACACCAGCATTACCGCTTTTTCGGAAACAGAAAACGCGGCCTGGCCCCATCAGGAAATCAGGGGCGAGGTGGTTCCAATCCCCCGAAGAAATTTTGATAATGTGGGCGCGTCTGCTTCGGTCAATTCGAGTGCGGGCGATATCAGTAAATGGCTGCAGTATCAGCTTGGACCGGAATGTTCGGAAGAGGGCGCTGTGCTGCGTGAAGCCCTTCCGGTGAGCCAATCCGTGCTGGCCGAGCTTTACAGTCCCGTTACGGCGATGCCTTCCTCAAACCGGCTGAATCCCGTTTCGGCGTATGCGCTGGGCTGGTCGGTTTCTTCGTATGAAGGCAGAACTGTTTATCGCCACGGCGGCGCCACCGATGGCATGAACACCAGCCTGATTGTGGTTCCCGGGGAGTGCCTGGCACTGTTTATTTCGACCAATGTATTTAACCGCTTCATGCATGCGCTCGGCAACCATATCATGGATATGCACCTTGGCAACACCGGCACCGACTGGAACAACCTGCACCTGCGGAATTACCTCAGCCAGAAAGAACGCACGCAACAGCGCCGTGATGAAATTAACCGCTCACGCCAGCTGGATACGGAACCATCCCACCACCTGGAAAAATACGCCGGTAACTACCACGATAATCTCTACGATAATGTGGAAGTAAAGCTGGGCAATGACGGTCTTGAGCTGCATTTCTGGGGGGATGAAACCCAGATCGCTGATCTTGAACACTGGCACTACGATACCTTCCGCGCACACTGGCGAAACCCCGCCCAGCGCGAGAAATTCGTCTATTTCACCATGGGCAAGGACGGAACTCCCGAAGAACTCCGCGTAAAATTCACGCTCAGGCCAGCTCTCCTGCAGGTAGGAATTTATCCAACAGATTATTACCGCTGGGTGAAATTTCAGAAGGTGGACTGATACGCGGATTCAGGGCGCACCATTATTTCAGTTTATCCTCATCCCAATTAGCAGGATTATTCACGATGTAATTCGTGATCCGCAGAAAGGCATTTTCATTACGGATGATGCGTTCGTAATAATTTCGCTGCCATAACCTGCGGTGAAACGGTTGCCATCCGTCATTTTTAACCCCGCGAATATACGCGTTGGTCGTCATCGTTTTAAACCAACCAACGGCGTTGCCCAATGTGGAATTGGTTTTTTGGTTGGAACGCCCATATGGGCGCACCGATATTGACGGAAATGGAAAATTGAATGCTCCTTTCGGGGTACCCACGCAGGGGCACCCCGACGGCGGAAAATCTAAACGAAACCATCT
>PXAI01000261.1 GCA_003567135.1 Balneolia bacterium
GAAGTGGAGGGTCAGCTGAAAAGAAGTGAGGAAGAGCTTCGCGATTTCATGAATCGTCACGGCCTTGTTGTGATTGAGGAGCAGTCGATAAATCTGGTAAACCAGCTTGCATCGCTTGAGGCCGAGCAAAAGCGCATTGAAGTGCAATTGGTTGCGGCTACATCCGCCCTTGAAAACTACCGCGAAGAGCTGGACACGCTGATGCCCGGAATTGAGGGGCAGATTGCATCGGCAAATTCAGCGCGCATAAGCCGCTATTCGTTCCGTCTGGCTGAGCTTGAAACGCAGCGTGTTTTGTTGCTTACCGAATATCCTGAACTCGTTGATGCTCAGGAATCAGAGCCACAGCTGGCAAAACTGAATCGTCAGATAAATCAGCTGAGAGAAGAAATTGCGAGTCTGGCCAGAGAAGTCATTCAGACCGATGAGCGCTTTATCGGATTCCTTGGAGATCCGGACGGAAATATCGCCGGGAAACTTGGGGAAATCCGCGAACAGATTCTGCTTCTCGATGTTGAGCAAAAGCAGCTCATGGCTCAGAAAGATATGATTGATCAGAGTATTGAAAGATTCGATGCTCAGTTTGCAGGTATGCCGGATAATATGCTCACATACATGAGGCTCTATCGTGAGCAGAGAATGAATGAGCAGATTTATCTTACGGTAGCCAAACAGACGTCGGAACTGAAAGTATGGGAGCAAACCCAGCTTGGCTACGGCCGGATTGTGGACTACGCCATCGAGCCTGTTAGCCCGGTAAGGCCAAGAACAGTGTTTTTCCTGCTCGGTGGGTTTCTGATCGGAGGGTTTCTCTCGATTGGTTACATTGTAACCCGCGAAACGATGACAACCGAAATTAAAAGCGTTGATTATCTCAGAAGCCTGGGGTATCAGCTTCTTGCCGTAATTCCTGATATCGGGCCTGTCATCAAGAAAAATTATAATGGCAAAAAGAGGGTAAATGCCGGAGGTTCTACAATCAGCACAGATCTGACCTGTGTTCTTGATCCGGTTTCGCCAATCAGTGAATCGTACCGGAGATTATTTAACAACGTTCTTTACTCTCAGCCGGATACACCGTTTAAAACCATCGTGGTAACCAGTGCCGGACAGGGAGAAGGAAAATCAACGACGCTTGCCAACATGGCGATTGCCATTGCCGAATCAGGCCGGAGTGTAGTTCTGGTTGACTGCGACTTCCGTCGTCCACGTGTTTACAAGCAGTTTGGTATCGATGAAGAGCCGGGGGTTTCCGACTGGCTGTTCGATGAGAAAGAACTTGAAGATATTACGGTGGATTCAATCGTGCCGGGACTCAAACTTCTGCCGACCGGAAAAAAGGTAGCCAATCCTTCGTCGCTTGTTCAAAGTAACAAGATGCACCAGCTGGTATCCACACTTCAGAAAACGTACGATTACGTTCTGATTGACGCACCGCCGTTTGGTATCCTGACGGATGCAACGCCGCTGATGAATACCGCCGACGGCGTAGTATTATGCGTACGATTCGATCAGACCCGCAAGCACGATCTCGAGCACACCCTTGATAACCTGAATAATATCAAGGTGAAAATTATCGGAACCGTACTAACCTCATTTGATCACAAACGCTCCACAGGATATTATTACTCCAGCGATTACTACCGTTATGCTTACGAAAGCTACAACAAGTACGTATCGAAAGAGAGCGAGAAAACTGTTTAACTTCAATTTTTCAAACTTAGAATTCATTACATGAAACGCTTTTTCGTGCTGTTTGGAGCAGCCTTTCTCCTTTTAACCGGCACAGTTCAGGTTCAGGCACAGATAAACAGAGACGTGCCTGTTAGTCAGATGTTCAGAATGGCTGAAGGCATTGTAAGGATAGCTGAGCCCAATCAGCTCGCGGATACGCTGAGTATTTGGGGGGATATCAGCCTGCCGGGAAAATATATGGTTCCAAGAGGAACATATGTTTCTGACCTGATTTCCTACGCCAGAGGCCCGCTCAGGGTTCAATCCCAGGAAACACAGCTCGACTGGTCGCGTGTGCGTCTGGATATCGCTATTTCAAGATACACCCAGGATCAGGGTGAGCAGCTGGTGGAATTCAGATACAGATACAACGAGCCGGTTCCGGAAGAAATGCGCTATTTCAGGCTGGAAAACAACGATCTGGTTAGCGTACAGGCAAGCAGGCGGCCTGTTTTTATAGATTACGTGAGAGTAATTGCACCGACGCTCTCGGTTGTTCTCTCTACAATTCTTCTTTACGACAGATTCAGCGGAAACTGATTTCCGCTGAGTTGGAGCGGATCTCTATAAATCAAAAATGACCCGTCTTAGTGGGTCACGCCTCTGCGGAAGAGAATGTTCCGGATAGTTTTTATTAGGATTTTCATGTCGAAAAGGAACGACTTCTTTTCAAGGTACTCTTTTTCGTAATGTACTTTTTTCTCATTCGGGATTTCGTCTCTCCCATTCACCTGAGCCCATCCGGTAACGCCCGGCATTAGTTTATCCACACCGGCCTTAACTCGAAGGTTCATTAAATCATCCTGATTATATAGTGCGGGTCTGGGACCGATGAAAATCATGTCGCCCTTCAGGATATTAATGAGATTTGGTAACTCATCAATACTTAGTTTTCTGATATACTTTCCGGTTTTCAGGAGATACTGCTCTGGATTGTCAAGCAGGTGTGTTGCAACATTCGGGGTACCCTTTTTCATTGTCCTGAATTTATAAATCTGGAAAAAGGTGTAATTAATGCCCACTCTTTTTTGTTTGAATATTACGGGCGTACCATCTTCCAGATATATTGCAATCGCTGCAATAAGGAAAACCGGCCACAATAGCAGTAATAATAGTAGCGCTATAATTCTGTTTAAAATCAAGTCCGGAAAAGGATGTTATAAACTTCGCAAGAGTTCATTAAATGAAAAAGATTCCACACTGGGTGGATTGATGATATTTTTAAAATTCAATAAAATTTCTTTATCAGTCTTTCTGTTTTGCCGATTAAATAAGGATAACCTAAATATGACCTGTCTGTATTGTTGAAGTCAATCTTAGTACCCTTAAATCTACGCTTGGGTAAATAAGGCAAGCTAACAGAAACAGTCTTTATTCAGTCAATAAGCCACTGGTATGTAATACATTTAGAAAATAACGTGAAAATAGAAAAATCTAAATGTTGATCAGAGTACTGTAGCAATCTTAAAAAAGACAATTCAGAATATACACAGCAATGATGAAAGATTGAAGAAATAACTTAAACTTATATCGCCGAATTAATAAGCGGTACTAATGAATTTCTTAACAGGATTCTATTCGGCATTCTTAACCCGAATAACCTCTGCAGCAACGCTTACGGCTATCTCATTCGTTGTTTTGCTGTGTATGGGCAGGCCAATTGGAGTATAAACGTTCTCCAGATCATTTTCCTTAAAACCATCACTCCGAAGGTTCTCCCACATCACGTCAATTTTGTGCCGGCTCCCCATTAGTCCCAGATACTTAAAATTGCGGCCAATCAGCCTGCGCATAATCACTTCATCGGGCCGGTAGCCGAAGGTCATCACAATTACGTAGCTGCGTTCTCCCTCGGGTACATACTTCTCCGCTTCCTCATAATTGATGATGTGCACCTGATCAGCCCAGCGGTTTTGTTCGAGTGTGTTTAATCCTTCGCGGTCCTCAAATACAACGACGCGAAATCCCAGCTGCGACATCATGCGGCTCATCGCGAGGCCAACGTGTCCGCCGCCGAAAATATAGGCTGTGTTGGTAAAGTGAAGCTGCTCTTCAAACGTCCACTTTTGTTCGGAAACTTTATCAAAACGGAACTGCTTCGCTTTGGGATTTCCGGATTTTAACGCCAGGCCGTCTTCATTCGCGATAAGCACAGAAGTGATGTCATTCAGTATATTCTGTAGCAGAGGGATTTCTGACTTCCCCAGATGATAAAAAGAAATCGATTGCTCACCCGAGCATATCATTCCGGAGCGCTCTTTCTCAGCCTCAGCGCGATGAATCTGTCTTCTCAGAAACGGTCGGAACTCACCTTCCGATAGTTTAACCTTAGCCAGTTCAACCATCTTCTGTTCCATGATTCCGCCGCCGATCGTGCCGTACATGCTGCCGGATTCTGATACCATCATTTTAAAACCCTGCCGGCCGGGACTACTGCCAATACTTTCAGGTACGAGTAGTAGTGCTACTTTCTCTCCCTGTTTGAGAACATTCAGCGTTTCCTTCCAGAAATCAGTTGCCATTTGAGGGGATCAGACTTGGGGTGTGACAGTTTTGGGTACAGGCTTGTTTTCGTAAAGTGCCAGTAGAACTTTTTCCGGAGTGAACGGGGCATCGAACTTTGGTTGATGGTTCGGATTAAAAGCTTTGACAGCATTCTGAATAGCAAAATAAGCGCCCAGTCCGTACATCAGTGGCGGTTCACCCACAGCTTTTGACTTCCGGATGGCCAGCTCAGAGCCGGCAGACTCCAGATGTTTGACATCCAGTACTTTTGGCACGGAATAAATATCGGGGATTTTGTACGTAGATAGCGCATTTGACAGCAATCGACCGTCTGCGTTATAGCTCAGGTCTTCCATAGTCATCCAGCCGATTCCCTGCACTACGCCGCCCTCGATCTGTCCGAGATCCACGATAGTGTTCATACTCTTTCCAAAATCGTGCACGATTCTGACCTCATCAAACTCATAGCGGCCGCGAAGGCAATCAACCTTCGCCACGATAATCGCCGTTCCGTAAACGTGATACGCAAATGGATGCCCTTTTTCTTTCGTTTTATCAAAATGGATTTCCGGCGTGGCGTAGTGGCCTTTGGCCGAGAGGTTTATTCGCTGTGAAAAGCCCATCATAACGAGTTGTTCCCAGCTCAAATCCGTTTTTTTATCCTTCAGGTAAACGAAATCTTTTTTCAGGGTGATCTCATCCCGTTTGGATTTAAAGTGGCTTGCCGCGACATCCTTCAAACGATCCAGGATTTCAGTGCAGGCAATCTCGAGCGCTTTCCCGTTCAGGTCAGCGGTTGCGCTGGCGGCTGATGGTGATGTATTCGCAACACGCGTTGTGTTAGTTGTATCCAGCCTGACCTTCGACGCTGAAATACCGAAGCAGTCCATCGCAACCTGAAGCATTTTGGTATTCACGCCCTGACCCATTTCCACGGCTCCGGTGCTTACGTGAACGCTGCCATCATGGTACACGTGAACCAGCGCGCGAGCGTTGTTCATCTGCGTATTCGTGAATGAAATTCCGAAACAGATTGGCTGAACGGCCAGTCCTTTTTTTATGTGATGATTCGC
>PXAI01000141.1 GCA_003567135.1 Balneolia bacterium
AATTACAACAAGTTCAATTCCACCGGGGAAACCCATATTCTGCCTGGTCTTATTTAGTGAGTTAAAAACGGTTATATGATGCTAACGAACCGGAAAGCTGATGATTATAGCTAAAACCGAAAAATTTCGCGCATCTGATCAACTACAAAAGATACGAAAGAATCCGCAATAATTAAGATCATTAAGCGAACAGAACGGATTCGATTCCGTAGCGCAGATGCTTAATAGTATGTGTAAACTTTACTAAAAGCGTTCGTTACCTTTTGTGCGGATGCGCCGGCAGTCGCACAGACGCCAGGTAGCCCAAAAACCGCCGGCTGGGATAAAATGGCTAAACCTCCGCTGCGTTGCGCTAAATAAAATCAATGCTCCACAACCTAAGGAGCTAATTTCAAGGCTGGTCAGCGATATGATTTTATTCTTAACGCTTCACTCCTCTACGGTTCTTAACGCCATTTTATCCATAGGCCGGATTTTATTTTTTTGATTAAACCAATGAAATTCAAACTCAAAACTACTTTCCCCAACAACAATGATTGATTTAGCACATTTGAAGCATTCGTGCGCAAGCCAATTCTGAATCCTGAATTCTTTAATTCTGAATTATAGCGCAGCGCTCTTCACCGGCTTCCCAGATTGATCACCTCAACGTTTTGCACCGCGCCGTTGTGAAGCTCAAACCGCATGATGGTGCGCATTACCTGAAAGCCGTGCCGGCCGGCCGCTCCGGGATTTATGTAGAGCATTTTGCGATTATCCGGATCGCGGGCCACTTTCAGAATGTGGCTGTGCCCGCAGATAAGAAGTTTAGGGGGATTAGTTTCGATCAGGTTCCGGATCGGCAGCGCGTATCTGCCGGGATTACCGCCGATGTGTGTCATAAAAACATCAACGCCTTCTGAGGTAAAGCGGAGATCATGCGGAAATTCCTGCCGGATATCCTGGCCGTCAATATTTCCGTAGACGCCTTTTAAGGGAGCGATTTTTCGAAGTTTATCGGCTATTTCTAAAACGCCGAAATCTCCGGCGTGCCAGATTTCATCACAATCCTTAAAATATTCCGGAATATCCGGGTCGAAGTAGCTGTGTGTATCCGATATTAGTCCAATCCTGATCATAAAAAAATATGCAGCCGAATTGTAAGACTCATCTTGATCACCAAATTCGAACAAATTAATCTCAACATAGAAATCTGTGTAACTCTTATTTTGAAACTGTTCGTAATATAAATTTGATGTTATTAATCCCCAACTGAATTTATTCTCTCCGATTTTTTGCCTAAGAAAAAAATTCCCCGAATTAGTCGGGGCAGGCTTTGGTGAATAATACGGGTAACGTATCTTTGACCTCATTCAATTATTTTCCATGCCGGATAAACATCAGCCTGTAATATCAGTAATCATTTTAACCTGGAACGGTCGCAGCTGGCTCGAGCAATTTCTGCCTTCTGTGTTGGCGTCTGATTACGATAATTTAGAAGTTATCATTGCCGATAACGCTTCGGAAGATGACACCGGAAGCTGGTTGGGTGAAAATTATCCGAAGTTGAAATATGTCCGGTTTGATCAGAATTACGGCTACTGCGGTGGAAATAACCGGGCGGCGGAACATGCTTCAGGTGAGTATCTGTTTTTTCTGAATAACGATATTGAGCTGGCAGAAAACGCTATATCAGCATTGGTTGATCTTGCCGGAAAATATCCTGATCTCGGAGCGGCTCAGCCCAAACTGCTCGACTTCAATAAAAGAGACCGTTTCGAATATGCAGGAGCCGCAGGCGGAATGATCGACTCGCTGGGATATCCGTTCTGTCGCGGGCGTATTTTCCAACATATTGAAAAAGACCAGGGCCAGTACGATACCGAAAATCCCGTATTCTGGGCGAGTGGCGCCGCTTTTTTTATCAGAAAAGTTCTTTTTCTTGAGGCGGGAGGTTTTGAGGAATCATTTGGATTTCACATGGAGGAAATTGATCTTTGCTGGCGGCTCCAGCGAATGGGTCATACGATCAGATGTGCTACTGAAGCGAAAGCATGGCATGTTGGCGGTGGATCCCTGCTGAAGTCTGATCCCCGAAAAACGCTTCTTAATTTTCTGAATAACTGGAAAATGCTGCTTCGAAATCTTCCGCCGGAAATTCTGATCTGGAAACTTCCACTCAGGCTTTCCATCGACCTTCTCGCAGCGCTTCGGTTTCTATTCAGCGGCGAACCCGATCATGCCAAAGCTGTGCTGCATGCTTATAAACAGTTTTTCAGCGATCTTCACGATACGGCGTTGCAGCGCAGAGAACTGGCCGATAAAGTAAGCTACACGTATAATCCGGCCGGACAAATCAGGCATACCATACTTTTGAAACAAGATTTCTGAGCCTGATACAAATACCGTTATTTATTCGTATATTGAAGATTAATTATTTACGCCCCTCCTTGTGCGATTACCGGTTCCCAAAATCCTCCATAAAGAAGATAAGATTAGACGGCAACCAACAGGATCAATTTGAACCGGGGCATTATTTAACATCGTGGCTGATTATAGAGTCACGCTCAATTTCCTAAGATATTTATGCAACCAATCTCTTTTTCCGGGCTAAACTTACGGCCTGAAATTCTCAACGCTTTGGCAGAAATGGGTTTCGAAAACCCGACACCCGTTCAGGCAGAGTCCATCCCTCCCGTTCTTGAAGGCCGCGATCTCGTTGGCCACGCCCAGACCGGTACAGGAAAAACGGCGGCGTTTGGTATTCCCGCTATCAGCAAAACGGATGTTTCAAACAGTAACGTCCAGATTCTTATCCAGTCACCGACGCGCGAACTGGCGATTCAGATTACGGGCGAGCTTATCAAAATCGGTAAATTTATTGAGGGGCTGCACATCACCCCTGTCTACGGCGGCCAGCACATTTCACGACAACTAAGCGCGCTGAAACGCGGAGCCCAGATCGTAGTCGGCACGCCCGGACGAACCATTGATCACCTTAAAAGAGGCACGCTCAATCTCAGCAATCTGAAAATGCTCGTTTTTGACGAAGCCGACGAAATGCTGAATATGGGCTTCCGTGAGGATATGGAAGAAATTCAAACGTACGTAGGTCACAAAGTTCAGACCGTGATGTTTTCTGCTACGGTTCCTGATGGAATCCGCAGAATTATGAATAAGTACATGGAAAACCCGTACAGCGTTGAGATTGACCGCAAAAAGATCACCGCGCCGGATATCGCCCAGTATTTTGTGGAAGTGCGAGATTCTGTACGTACAGAAGCGATCAGCCGCCTGATGGATGTCCACGGTTACAAACTTGGTCTGGTGTTCACGAACACCAAGCGCCAGACGGAATCCATCGCGCAGGAGCTTCAGGCCAGAGGATTTGGCGCTGATATCATCAACGGAGATCTGACGCAAAACCAGCGCGACCGCGTGATGGCGCGTTATCGTCGCGGCGAACTTGACCTGCTTGTGGCAACTGACGTAGCCGCACGTGGAATTGATGTAAGCGAAGTGGATGTCGTTTTTAACTACGAAATCCCACAGGATCCCGAGTATTATGTGCACCGCATTGGCCGTACCGGACGCGCAGGCCGCACTGGAACGTCTATTACATTTATGGCCGGAAACAAAAAACGCAGGCTCAGAACTATTGAAAAGCAGATTGGCCACAAACTGCAGCCACTGGCCATGCCAAGCCTCAGCGATGTTCATGAATCCCGCGTAGCCGGACAAATCACCGAGCTTGAGGAAGTACTGAATAAAGGCGGATTAAAGCCTTACATCGAACAAATCGAGATGATGGCCGAAGGTGATTTCACATCGATCGAAATCGCGGCCGCACTGCTGAAAATGCGCGTTGGCGGACTCGACGAGATGAAGCAGAACGAAGAGAATTTTCAGCAAAAGCAAAGCTTTGATGATTCCGGAATGGTGAGGCTTTATTTCAGCGTGGGCAAGCAGCACCGCGTAAGCCCCGGCGACCTCGTTGGAGCAATTGCCGGCGAATCCGGTATTCCAGGCAAAGAAATCGGCGAGATTACCATTAACCGCGACTTCTCTTTAGTAGATATTCCGGGACAGTACATCGATCAGGTTTTACGTGCGATGTCGAAGGCGACCATTAAGCGTCAGCGTGTAAAGGTAAGACCGGACAAGTTTAACTAAGGCGGGATTTAATCTGACGGGTGGAATAAATGCCCGTCAGATTTCGAGTGTGTCGATCAGTACGGCGTGTATTTTCCAGATGTTTTTATCATCAAGTTTTGCACGCTTACTGATTACCCTGTCGAGTGAAATCGTGCGAATCTGATGGCATAGTGCGTAGCTGTCAGTTGTAAGTCCGCCACTGCCCTTGTGCAGTTTTACGATCGTATAAAAAGAATATTCCGGCCTCTTGCTGGTAAGAGGATTCACAATTGCCAGACCCAAATTTTCAAATCCTCTGATAACGACACATGGCCGTTTAAAGGCCTGTTCATGCCCTTTTATCTCATTTGGAGGGTTCCCCAGGTTTACATCTACGACTTCACCTTTAGCCAGAGTCATCAGAAATCACTTTGTGAAGATTACATCGAAATCTTCTATCCCAATATCAGACATTTTTTTCTGCTCATCTATAAACTTTCTGTCTGGCTTTTCATCAGATTGAATAATTCCGGCATTCGATATACTGATCATACCTAAACCAACTGCGAGTGCATAAAACTCCTGAGAAGAGTCTGCAACTAAGAAAGAAAGTTTATCGATTAAGTTTTCTGAGGATCGAACTATGCCGCCCCGAATTAAGTCAGCAGATATCAGAACAAATTCAATCTTCAAGGATGCTTTTATCCAGTCAGAAAACGTTTTAAAAAGCTTTTTGTCGCCAATTAACGCAGACTGGGAATGCAGATAATCGTTGTAATTTTTGGATGATAGTATGTTCAATTCAACGTTAAGATTTCCAGCCTCATCTTGTTGTCGAACGCTTTCAATAACCTTGTTGAAGGTTCGAAGCGCAAACAAAATATTTTGATTCAATACATCTGCTGATTTACGTCCTTGATACTGCTCAATTTTTTCTGAAACTTCTGAGATAATTTCAAAATAACTGCGTTCTTTTATATCAGACAACGAATTTGCTGCTTTAACTCTCAAGTCAATCAGGCTTTCGGATATTTCATTGAGTTCATTTTCAGTGATCTCATTTTCTGAATTTAGAATAGTCTTGATTTCATCCACATAAAAAGCCCCGTCCGGTAAAACCAGACGGGGCTTTTTTATCAGGGAGAGATTCTTGAATGCTGTTAGTTGTCGCTTTCA